>NZ_CAWQAF010000044.1:93589-207240 GCF_963892745.1 Yersinia sp. Marseille-Q3913
TGACTCAAGTCAGTGATTCGGGTAAGTGAGCGCAGCTAACACCCCTGCGGCTTCAAGGACGAAGAGGATTAGAAATCGTAGCTCGCCCCCACCATATACCGACGACCATCCAACACCTTGTCATTTACTTCAATATCTACACGTTTATCCAGCACGTTATAGACCCCACCCATTAGGCGGAACTCTTTAGTGAGCTGATAGTTAGCGCCTAAATCGACAAATGTATAGGATGGCGTACTGCCGCCGATACTGGTGCGATTGAGGTACTCAGAGGTTTTGCCACGGTAGTTGGCGCGCACCCAGGTTGCCAGCGCTTCACTTGCCTGCCAGTTCAGGGTGCCATTTAGCATGTGTTTCGGCATCTGATTCAGCGGCTGACCAGAGAACTGCCCGCTCTTCTGCTCAGATTGGGTAAAGGTGTAGTTGGAGGTCAGTGACCAGGCGTTATTGATCTCCCAACCGAAAGTGGCTTCCACACCACGAGTAATGGCTTTATCGACGTTGGTGCGGTCACTGATAAACTTATAAGCAGTGCCATTGATCATACATTGACCGGATGCATTACCTGTGGTGTCGGTGCAACGGCGCACTTCGGTAATTTTATCTTTGAAATCAGTATTAAACAGCGTCACACCCGCATTCATACCCTCCTGATCATCCCAGAGAATACCGATCTCCTGACTGATGCTTCGTTCTGGTTTCAGGTTGGCATTACCGATAATGATGGCTGGATCGCCACGACCACCGGTGATCTGCCCCCAGTTTTCGGTGGCCTGACGTAGATCAGGTGAACGATAACCTCCCGATACCCCGCCCTTTAATGTCCATTGCTCCGCCAAATGCCAAACGCCGTATAACCGTGGCGTCCAGTGGGTGCCATAGTTTTCATCCTGATCCATACGAACGCCGCCAGTCAGAGCGAAATCATTGGTCATCTGCCACTCATCTTCAGCAAACAGTGCCCAGCTCCAGCGGGTTAATTTAGTTAGATCTTTGGCCGAGGCTAATTGGTTACCGGTGTCATTTAGCTCTTCATAGCGATATTGACCGCCCAGAATAAGGGTATGATTATCCAGCAGGAATGAGGTTTGGGTATTAAAGATATTATCGACGCTTTTCATTTCCCGTGATGGATTACGGGTTTCATCGCGCTGAACATAGCTGGTGGAATTACCAAAATCATAATAGCCGTGATGGGTAATCGCATAATTATTGCGGTCATATTGCACATCACTGCTTTTACCATTTAATGCCACTGAGCGCCCTGCCGTTGAATTACGATCTTGCACATAGTGGCCAATATCAAAATCAAATTCGTTTTTATCGTCTGGTGTCAGGGTAAATGTTGCGGCACCATTTCTTAGACGTTGCTCATTATAACCATCGACGATTTTATCTTCGCTACGATGAGAGAGCAGGCCACTAATTTTTAATCCCAGTAAGCCCTCAATTAATGGGCCGGAGGCGTAGGCATTAGTCTGGAATATATCGCCGGATTTAGAGTCTTCCTGCAAAGTGGCATCAGCGCGCACTGTCCCGTGCCACTCTTTACCCACTTTGCGGGTAATCACGTTAATCACGCCACCCATGGCATCCGAGCCATATAGTGAGGACATCGGGCCGCGAACCACTTCAATGCGCTCAATGGCAGCCAGTGGTGGCAACCAGCCTTGCTCAATACCTGAACCATCACTGTTTGGCCGTGTACCACGGGTATCCACACGTTTACCGTCCACCAGAATCAAGGTGTATTTCGCCGCCATCCCACGAATACTGATATCACTGTGGCTACCGCCGCCCGTTACCACCACACCGGGAACATCTTTCAGCGCATCGGTAATATCGGTGTAGGCTTTATTTTCGATCTGTTCGCGGGTTACCACCGAAATAGATGCAGCAGAGTCTTGAATACGTTGCTGGAAACCTGATGCCGTGACCACCATAGTATCTGTAGGCGTACTCTTTGTTTCAGAGAAATTTGTTTCAGAGATATTAGTTTCGGCAGCATGTGCCTGAGAGGAGATAATTGCAGCGATGACTAATGCCGCAGATTTTGTTTTCCTAAAAGCCTGATTTACCTTATTCATTACACGTTCTCCATGAGGTATAAATTTACTCAGAGCCTTTCCGTCAGGTTCTTTTTTGCGTATAGCGATGCCGCCTGTCGGGCAGGTGAAAGTTATTTTTTATAAATTTCGGCAATAGCTCACCACAGCAGCAATAGCGCTTCCAACTATTGCTGCCTAATGCTTAATTATTATTATGTGAAACCTATTACTGTCGAAATAGACCCAAGGTTATTGGGGTTCCGTTATCAATCCATCAATTAATACTTGCGCAGTACCTTGCGAGCAGCGCTCAATGCGCCCTTTTACCCCATACACTTTGGCCAGACTCTGCGGTGTAATCACCTCTTCCGGTCGTCCATCCGCAATCAAGGTGCCATTTTGTAACATCAGCACATGGTCGCCATGGCGCAAGGCGATATTGATGTCATGCACCACAACCACGGTAATAATATTGCGTTTGCGCGTCTCCTTGCTCACCAAATCCATCACATGGAACTGATAATTCAGATCCAGCGCACTGAGCGGTTCATCGAGCAATAGCAGTGATGGTTGGCGGATCAGCGATTGCGCCAGGCCCACCAACTGCTTCTGGCCGCCGGAGAGCTGATCCAGATAACTGAGCGCCAGATGGGCAATTCCCAGCTGTTCCAGCAGCGCCATCACTTCGGCTTCACTGCTGGCATTGCTGCGCCCCCCCGAGGCTCGTTGCGCCACAATAATGGATTCCAACACGTGAAGATGCACGCCAGCAGGTAATGATTGCGGTAAATAGACCACTTTTTCTGCCCGCTGAGCAAAGGGCATCTGCATCAGATCCTTGCCATCAAGCCACAACTGCCCTGCCGCGCGATTCAACCCCGCCAGTGAGCGCAATAGGGTTGATTTTCCGCTACCGTTTGGCCCTAGCAGTACGGTGATTTTGCCTCGCGGCAACAGCGGTACGGTCAAATCCTGAATCACTGGCCGCTTAGGGTAGCCTGCATTAAAGTTTTCAATACGTAAGCCCGAAGTCATACATTTCCCCTATGACGCAAAATAATACTCAGGAAGAAAGGTACGCCCACTAGCGAGGTAACAATTCCGACCGGAATAATGACCCCCGGAACCAGATTTTTCGAGGCAATCGAGGCCATGGAGAGCACCAGCGCGCCAATCAGGGCGCTGGCTGGCAGGTAGAAACGGTGGTCTTCACCAAACATCATGCGCGCGATATGTGGTGCCACCAGCCCGATAAAGCCAATCGGGCCAACAAAGGCCACAGCCAGTGCCGATAACATACTGATACGTAACAATGTTCCTAACCGTAAGCGGCGAACATCGATACCAAAACTGATCGCCCGATCTTCACCTAAACGCAATGCCGTCAGCTTCCAGGAACTCATCATCGACAGTGGTAACATCAGGACAAACACTACCAGCATGACACCCAGTTTGGTCCATGATGCCCGCGCCAGACTGCCCATGGTCCAGAACACCAAACCTTGCAGCGTATCTTCGCTGGCGATGAACTGCATCATCGACACCAGCGCATTAAAGGTGAAGACCAGTGCGATACCGAATAGCACCACACCCGATGTCGCGACGCGCGTCCAGCGGGTAATACCGTCCAGCATCAGCGCAGCGAACACCGCAAAGATAAAGGCGTTAACCGAGATAAACCACTGATCCGGCACCCCCGGAATACCAATACCCGAGACAATCGCCAGTGCGGCACCAAATGCGGCCGCCGATGAAACACCAAGGGTAAAGGGGCTTGCCAGCGGATTATTCAGGATGGTCTGCATCTCAGCCCCCGCCAGCCCGAGCGATAAGCCGATAACCACGGCCATCAATGCATAGGGCAAACGGATATCCCACACAATTACGCGTGTACCAGCATCGGCACTGGCGGGATCAATTAATGTCTGCCAGAGCGACGGCAGGGCTAAACCGGAAGGCCCCATGGTGAAGTCCAGTAGCAAACAGCCAAGGATGGCTAGCACCAGTCCCGCCATGATTAATAGGCGATGACGCACAATGTTTTTATAGCGCCCCATCACGTTAACACCAGCCTCGCTGGATGTTTTTGTCATGGATTCAGTGGTTATACTCATTATTCCGTTACCTGTTACGAGCCATTATTGCTGCATAGAACTCATGTTTTCGTTGCGGGTTCCCAACGTCCAATCAGTATCCGTTTGGCTCGATAGGAGGGGAACGACGAATTCAAGATGGCGCTAACAATAAAGCAAACGATAATAATTATCAATAAGGTTGATATAATTGATTGGGTATAATTACGTGTAACCCTATATTTTATAATGTAATTTAATCGGCGCTGCCCAGTAGGCTAGAATTTGGTAGGGAGAGTGGTGGTATATCAGATAAATTTTTTGTCTATTTATGGCCCGACCGACTGACATACCGCTTAAATAACAAGCAGATTGCCGCTGTAAAAAAGGGCGATACCAATATCGCCCTTCATCACTACGACACTATGCTGACCACCAGATCCTGTTAGTCAGAGATCAACACCGATTTTTTCGGCTCAGGATTATCTTCGCTATCATCACGCCATTTCGGGAATTCCATCTCTTTATATTTGATAACCTTAGTGCCACGGGTCAGCTTGTAACCGAACCAAATCACCAGGAACAATGGAATACCGATATAGGTTGCGGTCACGCCATACCAGTCAATGCGGTCTTGCAGGAATGCCTGATAGTTCTGCCCCAAGGTGATGATCAAGCAGAGCACAAAGGCAAAAATCGGCCCCAGCGGGAAGAAACCGGACTGATACGGCAAGTCGTTCAAATCGCGGCCCTGTATCATATAGCCACGGCGAAAACGATAGTGGCTGATAGCAATACCCAACCAGGCGATAAAGCCGGTCATACCTGAGGTATTTAGCAACCACAGATAGACGGTTTGGTTACCAAACATCGAGCTGAGGAAGCATAACCCCGCAACCACGGTAGTGGCATACAAGGCATTACGCGGCACACCGCCCTTAGACAGTTTAGCAAAAATCCGTGGCGCTTTGCCTTCGGAGGCTAAGGTAAACAGCATCCGGGTCGAGGCGTACATGCCAGAGTTACCGGCAGAGAGTACCGCTGTCAGGATAACCGCATTCATCACTGCCGCCGCTGACAACAGGCCCGCGTTCTGGAACACCAGGGTGAATGGACTGACACTGATATCTTTAACGTCATTACGTAACAGACTTGGGTCGGTATACGGAATAATCAGGCTGATAATCAAGATAGCGAAGATATAGAACAGCAGAATACGCCAGAATACTTTACGCACGGCACGAGGAATGTTTTTGCCCGGATCTTTTGATTCACCGGCGGCAATACCAATCAGTTCCGTCCCCTGGAAGGAGAAACCGACAATCATCGCCACCCCAATCATGGCCGAGAACCCGCCTGCAAACGGCGCATCTCCTATCGTCCAGTTGTGCCAACCTGCACTTTCGCCCCCTTTCATGATGCCGCTTATCATCATCACACCAATAATGATGAAGACCACCACCGTGACCACTTTAATCAGGGAGAACCAGTATTCCGCTTCGCCAAAACCTTTGACTGAGATGTAGTTCAGCAAGAACATCAGTGCAAGGAATAGCGCACTCCAGATCCAACCGGGGGCATCGGGGAACCAGTAATTCATCACCAATTGTGCGGCGACCAGGTCAACGGCGATAGTGACCGCCCAGTTGTACCAGTAGTTCCAGCCAAGGGCGAAGCCGAAGCCCTCCTCAACATATTTGGAGCCGTAAGTTGAAAAGGAGCCGGAAACGGGCATAAATGCTGCCAGTTCACCGAGGCTGGTCATCAGGAAGTAAACCATCAGCCCAATCAATGCATAAGAGAGCAGTGCGCCCCCTGGGCCTGCTTGCGATACTGTTGCCCCAGAGGCAACAAATAAACCTGTACCAATAGATCCGCCGATAGCAATCATGGCTAAATGCCGCGATTTTAGCTCTCGTCGCAAACGCTGTGCGCCCTGCGGCACTGGGGTTTTAGTATTTTGCTGAGTCATTATTACCCTAATTCACCCTTAAAAAATAAGGCGGGATTGTAACAAATCCCACCCGCTCGGATAGTAACAATGCACTGATATAAGATACCTTCATGATCCCAGCGCAATTATTAGCAAAAGCGCAATTGCCAGTAAAAATAGTTAGCCGTAGGTTTTTTGCCACAATAGCCCACAGAGTTGGCGTAAAACACTTAAAATCTGCTGCCCTACGCGAGTCATTCACTTTCGGCTCGTCTACGCCGTTCAGTGCTCTTCCTGACAATAACTCAGGAAACGCTGCAAGGCGTTAGAGATGTGTTTTTGCCGATGGTGAATCAAGTATAAGGTACGAACCAGTGTGGGTAGCGGGATATTCAGCTCAATCAATTCACCACTGGCAAGTTGGTCAGCGATCACCCTGCGCGACAGGCAACTGATGCCCATGCCATAACGTACTGCCCGCTTAATCGCCTCCGAATTGCCCAGCTCCATGACCAATTTAAAGTGCGGCAATTTTGCCAACAGCAGGTGATCCAGCACTTCACGCGTGCCTGAGCCGCGCTCACGTAAGATCCAGTCTGCACTCGCGAGCTCATCCAGTGTCAGCATTTTGTGGCATAGCGGATTATCCGGCGCGGCAAAGACCACCAGCTCATCTTGTAGCCAGGCTTGAGTCATCAACTCCGGCATATGACACGGCCCCTCAATCAGCCCCAGATCACCGCGAAAATCAGCCACCGCCTCAATCACATCCTGACTGTTGCCGATATTCAACTCCAGAGGTGTGCCGGGGAAGTCGCGCCGATATTTAGCAATCATGCCCGGTAACATATAATTGCCAATAGTACTGCTGGCGGCGATACGTAATGCCCCCAAATCCTGCAAAAAAAGCTGTTCTATTTCCATCGTCTGGTCAAGTAGTGCCAACGCTTTAGGGTAAAGCAAACGCCCATGTTCATTGGTGACCAACCGCTTACCGACCCTATCAAACAGTTGCACCCCCAATTGCCCTTCCAAATCCGCCAACGCAGCGCTGACTGCCGATTGTGAAAGCGCGAGCACAACCGAGGCTTGGGTCGTAGAGCCGCTTTTCAGCACCTCAGTAAAGACTTCAAGTTGACGTAAGGTTATGTGCATAACGGTCTCTGTAGTAAAAAATGGAGGACGCTATCATCACTCTACTCGTCAGTTACTGGATGAACCGAGCTAACTTATTAGTTATAAATACCATCACTGACGAAAAAGCCTATAGCCTCAATTACCGTATAAGACTAACACCTTTGAGCAAAATCGGCAGGTTATCGGCGCAGGAAATTAAGCGGAAAGAGGGTTATTTGTTATCATCTATTCGAAAGAATACATAATAAGCAACTGTGGCAAGAGAACCGATAACTACCTTTAAAATCAACCATATAACTAGCAGATAACTAAGGGTATGAGAGAGCGGGATACCACGATCAGCCTTAAACGGATCAAAATGCGGCAGAGTTGTTTATATGCTGAGGATGCCAGAAAAGTAATAACATAATTAATAATTTTACTACCGACTGACGGTAACCTTATTACACATAACACCCATTGCTTATTCCGATGATTTAGACAAATTAATACGCATATTAACTCATTGTGCAGCTCGTTTTATAGGCATACTCTTTTCCATGATGTGATAAGTTATCGTATATCCTCGCACCAATATTATTAATTGTTTTATTTATTAGTGTATTAGCAATAGCTATTCGCATCTGAAATCTATGGATGAATTTCAATTAGCGAGGTATTAATTATGAATAACACCATTAAGTATTTGCTGCTTTTTTTAGCCACTGCAACCATTCCTACCTATGCCAGTGCATGTGAACTCGCAGGCGGAAGTCCGGAGGAGTGTCAGTCGGCATGTATGATGGCGGAGGATTTTGATGCTTGTGTTCTTGGCTCAGCTCAGAATCCAAATAGTGACACTACCCCTACTGTAACCATGCAAGCTGCTCAGCCAACATCCCGCTAAATATATTATCAGGCATACCTATTTTCGTATGCCTGACTCACCAATAGCCGTGCTCCTTGCCTTGACTCGGGCCTAATCCGCGCTTACCACTTATATCGATTCATTATAAATATATAATGAATTTATCTATTATTGCCAAAGTCGTTAAACTACCCACAATCTTTACAGGCAATAGGATAGAAAACATGGCAACTTCTCATAGCAAAGAACTCCCTCGACCACAGCAGTTTACCCTGCCCCGCTATCTTCCGGGTTTGGTGTTAACCGGTGTGATGACTGGGTTGGCGCTTACCGTGGGTGATATGCCGTGGTTTATCGATATGGGCCTCGGTGCCCTGACGTTGGCTATCATATTTGGTATCGTCGTCGGCAATACACTCTACCCGTGGGTGCAACCCGTTTGTGCTGACGGCGTGCTGCTCGCCAAACAGCACTTGCTGCGATTGGGGATCATTTTGTACGGCTTCCGCTTGACCTTCCAGCAAGTGGCGGATGTCGGCGCGACCGGTATGCTCATTGACCTGTTAACCCTAAGCTCCACCTTTATCCTGGCGTGTTGGCTGGGTAAACGTGTTTTCGGCTTGGATCAGCAAACAGTGATGTTGATTGGTGCTGGTAGCAGTATTTGTGGTGCCGCCGCCATCATGGCTACCGAGCCGGTGCTGAAAGCTGACGCCAGCAAAGTGGCGGTTGCCGTCGCCACGGTGGTAATTTTCGGTACGCTGGCTATCTTTGTTTACCCATGGCTGTATCAGCTAAACCTACATTATCAATGGCTACCATGGAGTCAGGAGACCTTTGGTATTTTTGCCGGTTCGACAATTCACGAAGTGGCGCAGGTGGTAGCAGCCGGTCATGCCATTGGCCCTGATGCTGAAAATGCGGCGGTTATCACCAAAATGATCCGGGTGATGATGTTAGCACCATTCTTGCTGTTACTTTCCGCCTATCTGGGCCGTAACAGCCTGAAAACCAGCGGGACAAAACGTGAGAAGAGTGCCATCACCATTCCTTGGTTTGCGGTGATATTTATTCTGATGGCCGGTTTTAACTCACTCAATCTGCTGCCAGCAGCCTGGGTCAGCCATCTGATTACACTGGATACCATTTTGTTGGCAATGGCGATGGCGGCACTGGGGCTAACCACCCATATTGGCTCCATTCGTCAGGCGGGGGTTAAGCCGCTGTTACTGGCACTGCTGCTGTTTGTCTGGCTGCTGGTTGGTGGGACAGGCATCAACTTACTGGTTCAGCATATCGCGGCATAAAATAGTGTCAGCAAGGGCCGCCGACAAACCTCGACGACTCGATCTCAAGAGGTGGGGACAGGTAGAGGAGTAAAGCGTCCGCGCCAGGGATGGTGCGGCTCGAGCCTCCAGGGAAGGATTTACGGCGTCTTTACGATCTACCTGTTCTCTCCGCCACCGCCACTTTGCCAATAACCTCCCCTTTTCTCTTCTCGCCGCTTCCACCATTCAATCATTCCGCTATCAATGCCATAATGGCTCGGTTACCAAAGGAGAATGGAATGAAATTTGTCGGAGCACACGTTAGTGCAGCAGGGGGCGTAGACCAGGCAGTGATTCGGGCGCATGAGCTTGAGGCCACCGCCTTTGCCCTGTTTACCAAGAATCAGCGCCAATGGCGCGCAGCCCCACTAGCGGAAGATGTTATTGAGAAGTTTAAGCAGGCATGTGAGCAATACGGCTACACTTCGGCTCAAATTTTACCGCACGACAGCTATCTGATTAACCTTGGTCATCCGGTCATTGAGGCGCTGGAGAAATCTCGCGAAGCCTTTATTGACGAAATGGCCCGCTGCCAGCAACTGGGGTTGTCACTACTGAACTTCCACCCCGGTAGCCATTTACTGCAAATTGATGAAGATAAGTGTCTGGCGCGCATTGCCGAATCAATCAATATCGCGCTAGATGCCAGTGAGGGCGTCACGGCGGTGATCGAAAATACCGCCGGACAAGGCAGTAATCTGGGCTTTAAGTTCGAACATCTGGCCGCCATCATTGACGGCGTAGAAGATAAGAGCCGTGTTGGCGTCTGTATTGATACCTGCCATGCTTTCGCCGCTGGTTATGATTTGCGTACCGAAGCCGATTGCGAGCACACCTTCAAGCAGCTCGGTGATATCGTCGGCTTCCAGTATCTGCGCGGTATGCATCTTAATGATGCAAAAAGCGAATTTAACAGCCGTGTCGACCGCCATCACAGTCTCGGTGAGGGTAATATCGGCAAAACCGTGTTCAGCTATATTATGCGCGATGCGCGTTTTGATAATATTCCGCTCATTCTGGAAACGGTGAATATGGATATCTGGGCCGAAGAGATAGCCTGGTTGAAGTCGCAAGCTGAAGTCGCAAGCTAAAATTTAGCTGAATAAAATTGAGTCAAAATGAAAAAAACCGGCACTTGAGGCCGGTTTTTTTATCTCTAGCTAAACTGAGCTAACTGAATAATATGCTAACTGAATAGAGTGTTACGCGACTTTCGCCATCACTTTATCAGGGCGTTTCAGCATCGCGTATGCGCCACCTGCCAATACTGTACCGGCGATAATTGCCACCAGATATAACAGCACTGGATGAATAGCCCCAGGGATCAGCAGCACGAACAAGCCACCGTGTGGAGCCATCAGTTGCGCACCGAATGCCATCGAGAGTGCGCCCGTCAGTGCGCCACCGGCGATACAGCACGGCAAGACACGCATTGGGTCACGGGCAGCAAACGGGATAGCCCCTTCAGAGATAAAGCACAAGCCCAGAACCAGCGCCGCTTTGCCCCCTTCCTGCTCACCTTTGTCGAACTTATGACGCGCCAACAGTGTTGCCAGACCCATTGCCAGCGGTGGCACCATCCCCGCCGCCATGATGGCCGCCATCGGTGCATAAACTGAAGAGCTAAGCAGCGCCACACCAAAGGCGTAGGCCGCTTTGTTGACCGGCCCGCCCATGTCGGTACACATCATCGCACCGAGGATAGCCCCCAACAGTACCGCATTCGCTGTACCCATGGATTGCAGCCAATCAGTCAGGCCAGTCATGATTTTTGCCACCGGCGTACCGACCACATAAATCATCACCAAACCGACAATCAAGCTCGCCACTAGCGGGATAATCAATATCGGCTTAAGCGCTTCCATACTTTGCGGCAAGTGCAGCTTGGTGCTGATTGCTTTCGCCACGTAGCCTGCCAGGAAACCGGCAATGATACCGCCGAGGAAACCCGCTCCGGTGCTTACGGCTAACATACCGCCAATCAAACCCGGCGTCAGACCTGGGCGGTCAGCAATAGAGAAGGCAATAAAGCCCGCCAGAACTGGCACCATCAGGGCAAATGCAGAACCGCCACCGATTTGCATCAAGGCCGCAGCCAGTGTGCCTTTCACTTCAAACGCTTTGATACCAAACACAAAGGAGAGCGCGATACACAAGCCCCCCGCCACCACCATCGGCAGCATGTAAGAGACACCGGTCAACAGGTGACGGTAAGGGCCGCCAGTCTCTGTTTTCTTGCTGCTGGTGCTGCTGCCGGTTTTTGGCTGATAAACTTCAGCTTCCACCAGCGCTTTGTCCAGCTCTTGCACGGTTTTCTTCAGCGCCAGACCAGTGGTGGTGCGATACATCGGCTTGCCGGCAAATTTATCGAGATCCACTTCAATATCAGCCGCCACGATCACCAGATCAGCCGCCGCCACCTCTTCGGGTGTAATTGTATTGCCTGCACCCACGGAGCCACGGGTTTCAACTTTCACCCACCAGCCACGCTTTTTCGCTTCACTTTCAATGGCTTCAGCCGCCATAAAGGTGTGCGCCACCCCTGTTGGGCACGCAGTAATTGCCACGATACGTTTTGGACCGCTGGTGGCCGCAACAGGTGCAGATGCGGCAACAGTCGCCTGATAGGGTTTGGCCTGAGCAATGGCTTGGGCCAGGAAAGCGTCCGGATCGCGCACCGCTTTTTCTACATCACCGAGGTAGAGTTTTTTGCCATTTAGCGCACTGTTAGCCGGGGCTGATTGCCCAGCGACAATCACCAGCTCGGCATCAGCTGCATTCTCAACCCAGCTCAGTCCTGCTTTTGCCGCCGCAGCACCCAACATCAGCGTCGCGAGGTGGCCTCTGGCCTGCCCGAGCGAACTGTCTATTATTAGTAGCGTTTTCATTTCGTCTCCGGAGATTAATTAAAGGGTTTCAGGTCAACTTTTGCCATCATGGCGGCTAACTGCGGGCGATCCGTAATCCCCACATTGCTCTGACTGACGGCCAAAGCCGCGACTGCTGTCGCCAGACGCAGCGTGTGTTCGCTGGACTCGCGCATTAATAATCCGTAGATCAGGCCACCCACCATTGAGTCACCGGCACCGACGGTGCTGACCACTTCACAGGCCGGCGGTTTTGCCAGCCAGGCTCCGGAGGCGTTGACCCACAATGCCCCTTCCGCGCCGAGAGAGATAACCACATGGGCAATCCCCTGATCACGCAAGGCGTGCGCGGCTTCCACCACATCACCCAGTTCGGGTAGTGGGCGACCGGCCCAAATTTCCAGCTCACGGCGGTTCGGTTTCACCAGCCATGGCGAAGCTTTCAGCCCGGCAACCAGTGCTTCGCGGCTGCTGTCAAAGATGATGCATGGGCACTGGGAGCGCAGACGTTTCATCCAGTCAGTGAAGTCATCTGGATTGACGCCAGCGGGCAGACTGCCGCTGACCGCGACCATGTCGAATTGCCCCAACCAGCTCAGTGAGTCGTTGACGAAGCGATCCCAATCCGGTTTGGTCACTTCAAAACCGGAGAAGTTAAAGTCGGTCACTTCGCCATCTTTTTCAGTCAGTTTGACGTTAATGCGGGTGCGGCCCGGCACCACCTGAAAACGGTTGGCGATACCCAATTCGCTAAATAACAGCTGGAAGCCATCTTGGTTATCTTTCCCCAGGAAGCCGCCGACGGTGACATCAATCCCCAAGTCTTTCAGCACCTTGGCAACATTGATCCCTTTACCGGCGGCATGTAAACCGGCGGTTTTCACCAGATTGACTTCACCGCGTTCGATTTCCGGGCAAAAACCCACCAGATCGTAAGCAGGATTCAGCGTGATGGTAGCGACTCTTCTGCTCATGCTGCCCCCTCGCCCAAACCGGCGGCGATAGCTTCACCAATGGCATCCAGTGCCGCTTGTGCATCTTCACCGCTGGCGGTAAAGCGCAGGCGATTGCCTTTTTTAACCCCTAAAGCCACAACTTTCATCAGACTACGTCCATTAGCGGGTTTACCGGTGCCGTCCAGGTTGGTCACGGTGATTTCACTGGTAAACTGTTTGATTGTATTGACTAAAATCGTCCCTGGTCGCGCATGTAACCCGTGTTCGTTACGGATAACAAATTCAGCGCTTAATACTTCGCTTTGCTCAACATATTCGCGGGTCAGCAGTGCCAGCAGCTCGGCGGCATCGGCGTTCAGCAACAGGTCAGCTTTTTTCGCCAGCAGCAGGTCGCTGAGATAGTTCAGCACCGACAGCGGTTGATCATCAGCCACCGAGAGTGTCAGCAGCAGAGCCACTTTTTCGCCATGGTGCTCAAAGGCCGTCGCCGGGCGGCTTACCGTGGCAGCACTGACCAAATTGCCTTCGGTGCTGTCACTCAACCAGATGCCCTGCCCCAAATTCAGTGGCGCACGGGTGATCACATCACTCACAAAGTGGGCATCAACTGCGCCGATTTGCTGTAAACGACCTGCGTTCAGCGCTTGCAGCGTGATCAGGTTATCCGCCGCCACATCAAGGGCGATCAGTGAGGTGTCGAAATGGAATTCAGCCGCTTTTTTCTCGCCCATCAGCAAACTGCGCAACTCTTCAGCCGAGGTGGTTTTTGCCAGTTGCTCCGCCACCGCATCATCACTTAATACGTGCGTTAGCTGGCGCAGTAAGGCCAGATGCTCATCAGAACGGGCTGCAATGCCAATCACGATATAGGCGGTTCGGTCGTCTCCCCACGCGATGCCCTGTGGGAATTGGAACACCTGCACGCCGGTGTTCAGCACTAAGTCGCGGGTATCAGTGGTACCATGTGGAATGGCGATGCCATTGCCCAGATAGGTGGATGTTTGCTGCTCGCGGGCCAACATGCCATCAACATAAGCGGCAGCCACGCAACCCGCTTGAGTCAGTGCTGCGGCGACCTGAGTGATAGCTTCGTTTTTGCTGTCTGCTTGTGCAGCCAGATGGATATCTTTCGTCGATAACTGGAACATATATCTCCTCTCTTGCCGAAGTTGAATCGTTTCAGCTTTCATGAGAAACAGGAGCGTTACCCTTTATCATCTGGTGACGAGATAACGCTGAAACGTTTCAAGGAGTGTGTTTCTAGCTAAGAATATATGCAAGTTTTCTGCTTTTATTCTTGATGGATTTTTGACATTCCGCACATTTTTGCTATGAACAGGTTTATGTCAGCAACAAAATCACCAAACTAGCTGATGGTTGCTGATACTCATTTATAGGGAGTGAATACGATGTCTGTAGTGGTCGGTGTTGGCGTGATTATCGTCAATCAACAAGGTGATGTGTTGTTGGGTAAGCGGTGCGGTCAGCATGCCCCTTACTGGTCAATTCCCGGTGGTCATATGGAGGCTGGCGAGTCATTTGAGCAGGCGGCAAAACGCGAAATCTTCGAAGAAACTGGCTTAGATATCAATAGCCTGAATGTTATTGCGCTGTGCAATAATATCGCCACCTGGCGTGAGGAGGGTAAACATACTGTTTCGGTTTGCTTACTGGCGCAACATCCCGGCGGGCAGCCAGAGCTGAAAGAGCCGGAGAAGTGTCAGCAATGGCTATGGTGCAATCCACGGGAATTACCTGAGCCGCATTTTGAAGCCAGCCGCCACGCCATTGATTTATGGCTCAATCAGCAGTTTTACCGCACTTACGACTAAAAAATAGCGCTATATAAATTACTATATAACCGGCAATTTCAGCTGGTTATTTGCCCTGTGTCGCAAAAATTCGTTCATTCCTCGCATTTATATTCAGCAAATCTGAACTAATATTGCTAAATACCCCATTCGGGTTAGCCATCAGTAGAAAATCGCCCTACAATAGACCCACTTATATTATGGGATAGGTTTATCGCTATTGGATAAGTTTTTATTGGCAGATTATCTGGCATTTTAGCTATCAATGCATTTGATCCGTCTGTTTCACCAATAATTATTAGATAATTTACAGTGGGTGCAATTATGAGCAAAAAACAGACTGGCTTCGTGAAACGACGCCGGTGGGGATGGTTATGGATACTGCTGATCGGCATCATTATAGGTGCGGCGTTATTGGCAGGTACTGCTACTGTCTTCCATAAAACCAGCGACACCGCGTTCTGCGTCTCCTGCCACACCATGCAACAGCCCTTGGCTGAATATCAGGGAAGTGTCCACTTCCAAAATACCAAAGGCATCCGTGCTGAATGTGCTGATTGTCATGTACCCCACGAGCCACTGGACTATTTATGGACCAAAATCCGCGCGGTGAAAGATATCTACGGTGAAATGGCTGGCACTATTGATACACCAGAGAAATATGAAGCTCATAAACTTGCCATGGCCCAATCGGTCTGGAAGACGCTGAAAGAGAGTGATTCCGCCACCTGCCGCTCATGCCACAGTTTTGATGCCATGGATATCACAGGGCAAAGTGCTGAAGCGCGCATTCAGCACCCAGTGGCGATTAAAAAAGGTGAAACCTGCATCGACTGCCATAAAGGTGTCGCCCACATCCTGCCGGATATGAGTGAAGTGACCCAAGCAGGTGCTGCTGAACTGGCAACCGCCGCCGCGCAAACCCCCGCCAGTGCCACCACGCTCTATACCATCGCCACTGAGCCGTTCTTTATGAACGCCGGTGATAGCCATAACGCCGGTAACCTGATGCCATCAACCCAAGTTGAAGTGCTGAAACAGCAAGGTGATCAGGTGTTGGTGGATGTTAAAGGCTGGCAGCAAGATGGCGTAGCAGAGGTGTTTTATGCCGCCCAAGGCAAGCGCATCCTGAGTGTTTTACTGGGTGACGACGCGCAAAAAGCACTGAAAACCCTTAGCACCCAGACAGACCCGGAAACCCAACTGGTGTGGCATCAGGTCGCACTTCAGGTGTGGTTGCCGAAGAAGCAACTGGTTGATGATCAACAGAAAATCTGGCGCTATGCCGCCGATATGATGTCAGCCAACTGTACCGGCTGCCACGGTTTGACGGCACTGGATCGCTTCAACGCGAACCAATGGATTGGGGTAATCAAAGGCATGGCACCACGCACCTCCCTGACGCAGGAACAGCTGCGCGTGATGACCCAGTACGTACAAAAACATGCCAGTGATATGCCGGCCAAGCTGTAAATAAGAGGCGAAAATGACTAAATACGAAACACAACCCTTACAAATGAGCCGCCGTCGCTTCTTACTGGGCAGCAGTGCCTTGGCCGTTTTACCACTGGTCGGCGGCCTGTGGCCTAAATCCGCATTAGCACAAGCCATCAGCCAGGCCTTACCTCAGTTTCTGGCGCTGCGTCAGGCGCAAAAAGGGATCCTGACTGGCGCACATTGGGGCGCATTTGAAGCCATCGTCGAGAATGGCCGCATGGTCGCTGTTCAGCCGGTCAAAGATGACCCTTGGCCGAATGAGTTGATCACCATGGCTCCGTATCAGGTACATGCCGATAACCGCATCAAATATCCCATGGTCCGTAAAAGCTGGTTGGAGGGCGGCCCCGGCAGCCATACCGAGCTGCGTGGCCGTGATGAGTGGGTGCGGGTCAGTTGGGATAAAGCCACCGAATTGGTGTGCAATGAGATTGTGCGAGTGCAGAAAGATCACGGCCCGCAGGCGCTGTACGCCGGTTCTTATGGCTGGAAAAGTGTCGGAATGCTGCACAACAGCCGCACTCTGCTACAGCGGCTAATGAATCTGAGTGGCGGCTTCCTCGGCTATGCTGGTGACTACTCCACCGGAGCCGCGCAGGTGATTATGACCCATGTGATGGGGTCGATGGAGGTTTACGAGCAGCAAACCGCCTGGCCGAATGTGGTTGATAACAGCGAACTGGTGATCCTGTGGGGCTGTAACCCGATGATCACCTTGAAAAATAGCTGGAATATCCCCGACCATGTGGGCCAAACCGGTTTTGAAGCGCTGAAGAAAAAAGGCACCAAAGTCATCAGTATTGACCCGGTGCATAATGACAGCGCCAAATTTACCAATGCGCAATGGATCGCCCCGCGCCCTTATACCGACAGCGCCATGCTGATTGGCATTGCCCACACCTTATTGACTGAGAAGTTGCATAATCCCGACTTTATCAAAACCTATACTATCGGTTTTGATAAATTCCAGGCCTATCTGGTGGGGGAAACTGACGGCCAGCCGAAGAGTGCGGAGTGGGCAGCAGATATCAGTGGTGTCGATGCCGATGTACTGCGCCAACTGGCGCGGGATATGGCGAAGCAGCGCACCATGATCATGGGCGGCTGGGGGATACAGCGCCAGCACCATGGTGAACAGCAGCACTGGCTGCTAGTGACTGTCGCGGCAATGCTCGGACAAATTGGCCTGCCGGGTGGTGGTTTTGGTTTCAGCTATCACTACTCCTCCGGCGGTAGCCCGACCGCGAAAGGCGGCATCTTGCCGGGGATCTCTGCCGGTAATGCGCCGAAGAATTCACCATCGCCGATCCCGGTGGCACGTATCGCCGAATGTTTGGCTAATCCGGGGAAAACCATTGATTTCAATGGCACCAAAGTGACCTATCCGGATGTCAAAATGGTCTACGTGGCCGGTGGTAACACCTTCCATCAGCATCAGGACACCAATAATCTGGTGAAAGCCTGGCAGCACCCGGAAACCATCGTGGTGAACGAGCCATACTGGACCGCCACCGCGAAACACGCGGATATCGTGCTGCCCGCCACCACCAGTTATGAACGTAACGATCTGGAGATGGGCGGCGACTATTCGCAGCTTTATGTCTTCCCGATGCACCAGTGTGTGCCGCCACAACATGAGTCCCGCAGCGATTTTGATATCTTCGCCGCAATGGCGACCCGTTTGGGGGTGATTGATGCCTTTACTGAGGGCAAAGATGAAACCCAGTGGTTGAAATCGATGTATGACGATATGAAATCGCAGGCCCGTACTGCGCGGGTGGCGCTGCCGCCATTTGATATGTTCTGGGAGTCAAACAACTATATTCGCTTCCCGATCCCCGAGGCGAATAAGCAGTGGGTCCGGTTCGCTGACTATCGTGAAAATCCGTTGCTCAACCCACTTGGTACACCGTCCGGCAAGATTGAGATCTACTCCGATACCATCGCCAAAATGGATTATGCCGATTGTCAGGGGATCCCGACCTGGATGCCGCCGCACGAGTGGTATCGCGGCGTAGAGGCGAAGAAATATCCGCTGTCATTGAATACCGCACATCCGATTAACCGGCTGCATTCGCAGTTAGATAATACGCCGCTACGTGAAAAATATGCGGTTGCCGATCGGGAGGCGATATTGATCAGCCCGCAAGATGCCAGCGCACGTCAGATTGTGAATGGTGATTTAGTGCGGGCGTTTAATGATCGCGGGCAGATATTGGTGGGCGCCGTGGTATCAGAAGATGTGCGGCCTGGCGTGGTGCGGATAAGCGAAGGTGCATGGTTTGACCCTGCTGAGCCTTCAGTGCCGGGTTCTATCTGTAAAAACGGCAATATCAACTGCCTGACCTTCGATATCGGCTCTTCCAGTCTGGCGCAGGGTAACTGTGGGCAGATGGCGCAGCTTGAGATTGAGAAGTACACCGGGCCGGCGCTGAAAAATACCGCTCATAGTGTGCCAGTTGGGGCATAGACCAAGGTAATATAGAACCCAAAAACACTCACGGCGGAGAGAACTGACAGATCGTAAAGACGCCGTAAATACTTCCCTGTAGGCTCGAGCCGCGCCATCCCTGGCGCGGACGCTTTACTCTTCTGCCAGTTCTCACCGTTTAATATTGATTCTTTGTACCTTTCCATCAATTAAGGCGCAGTATCGGCTTCCAGCTTAATCAAATAGACCAGCGCTTGTTCGCGGGTGTCAAAACACATCTCCCGCAGAGCTTGCAGGCTGGCACAAACCGCTGGGCGAGCTGGGGAGTGAAAAATACCACAGCGCATCTGATCATCTAAATGCAGGCAACGGGTATTGGCAGGTTTGCCAAGTGGCATACCGGGGATCGGGCTGGAAATAGAAGGAGCAATACAGCAGGCACCGCAATCTGAGCGACACTCCATCAGCAGGCTCCTGTAGGCTGGTGGAATAAGGGCGGACAATAGCAATCGCCCCGCAGAACTACCAGTACTATTCTTAAACAGCCGCTGAATAGCCGATCCAGCCCACGAATATCCCTTTCTGTCGCGCTTTACTCTCACGGGCTTATCATTCAACTCCCCCCACTCTATTCTATGTGATATAGAGATAGCGCCCCGCTAAACCAGACTAATCACTGGCTAATTAATCAGCACAAGAATATTCAACTGTTTACAGTTACATTCGCATCTTGTACCATTGAGCTAGTACAAAAGAACTATTCACCCTATTAGCTATTATCCCCAACGTAATTGGAGTTGTATGTCGATGGAATCATCCCAACCTTTGTCACGACCTTCCGTCCTTGGCGGCGCGATGATTGTCGCCGGAACCGCCGTGGGCGCGGGTATGTTCTCAATCCCAATCGTGACTGCAGGGGTGTGGTTCAGCGGATCAGTCATACTGCTGATTTATACTTGGGCCTGTATGCTAGTTTCCGGCTTGATGATTCTGGAAGCGAACCTGAATTACCCTACCGGGGCCAGTTTTCACACCATGGTGCAAGATCTGCTGGGTAAAGTTTGGAGCTCAATCAATGGGCTGTCGATCACCTTTGTGCTCTACATTCTGACCTACGCCTATATCTCTGCCGGCGGCTCCATTATCTCCCACACGCTGCAAAATGTGACCGGAATTGGCCAGACCACGGCGGGCTTTACCTTTACCATATTGGTGGCATTTATTGTTTGGTTATCCACCCGTGCCGTGGATCGCCTGAGTACGATATTAATCGGCGGTATGGTTATCACCTTTGTTATGTCAGTCGGTGATATGTTTGGCCATGTGGACAGTGCGGTTTTGTTCAATCAAACCGACAGTAGCGCCAGCTATTTACCTTATGCACTGGCGGCCCTGCCCTACTTACTGACCTCATTTGGCTACCACGGCAATGTGCCGGGGCTGGTGAAGTACTACCAGAAAGAGAGCAAAGCCGTGGTGCAGAGCCTGTTGTTTGGCACACTGATCGCGTTGGTGATTTATGTGCTGTGGCAGTACGCCATTCAGGGCAATATCGCTCGGGATGCATTCAAACAAGTGATTGCCGACGGTGGGAATATTGGCAGCTTGCTAAAACAGATGGATGCCGTTACAACCCGCCAGGTCACCAGCCAGTTACTCAACGCCTTCTCTTATATGGCCCTAGCTAGCTCATTCTTGGGGGTCTCTCTTGGCTTATTCGATTACATTGCTGATTTCTTTAAGTTTTCTGATGATCGCAATGGGCGCACCAAATCAGCGTTAATCACTTTTGTACCACCGACCATCGGTGCCCTGCTGTTCCCTAATGGCTTCTTATATGCGATTGGCTTCGCCGGTTTAGCCGCCACCATTTGGGCGGTTATCGTGCCCGCGCTGATGGCACGCGCCAGTCGTCGACGCTTTCCACAAGCAACTTATCGGGCTCCGGGTGGGCGCTTTATGATCGGCTTTATTATCCTGTTTGGTTTGGTTAATGCGGTGGCGCATATTGCGGCATTATTGGGGCTGTTACCGGTGTATGCCTAAGGTTGATTTTGTGGTGAAAATCTCACTCTTTTTTGCGCTAGCAGCTTGCCTGAATCACGTGGCACGAGTAACTTGTCGCAACTTATCTTCAATTCTGATTGGCGGTTAATAAATGGCAAGAGCTAACGAAATCAAACGTGGTATGGCAGTCAACCTCAACGGCAAATTACTGCTGGTGAAAGATATTGATGTGCAAAGCCCAAGTGCGCGCGGCGCAAGTACGCTGTATAAAATGCGTTTTTCTGACGTACGTACCGGTTTAAAAGTTGAAGAGCGTTTTAAGGGTGATGAGATCCTCGACACCATCACTCTAACCCGTCGCACAGTGAATTTCTCATATATCGATGGCGACGAATACGTCTTTATGGATGATGAAGATTACACGCCATACAACTTCAAAAAAGAGCAGATTGAAGATGAGCTGCTGTTTATTCCTGAAGGCGGTATGCCGGGTATGCAGGTGTTAACCATGGATGGTCAATTGCTGGCGTTAGAGTTGCCACAAACCGTTGATATGGAAATTGTTGAGACCGCGCCGAGCATCAAAGGCGCATCAGCCAGCGCCCGTAACAAACCGGCAGTGATGAGCACCGGCCTATCTATTCAGGTGCCTGAATATATCAGCCCAGGTGAGAAAATCCGTATTCATATTGCGGAGCGCCGTTATATGGGCCGCGCAGACTAATACTCTCATCTGGATATAAGGGCCAGAAAACCGGCCCTTAACTGTTTTATACCCAATCCATACCCTATAGATTTCAAGGTGCAGGAAGGCGGTAAGCGAAATAATCCCGACGAGCTTACATCAGTAAGTGATTCGGGTTGTTGAGCGCAACCAACACACCTGCAACTTGAAAGATGACGGGTATATTACTTCAGCTCAGGGAAGAAGGCTCTCTTCAGCGCCAGCTCTACGCCCCGCACTTCAGCCAACCCTTTTAAGCGGCCAATAGCCGAGTAACCTGGATTGGTTTTCTTATGCAAATCATCCAACATCTGGTGACCGTGATCTGGTCGCATTGGGATCGGGCGCATATCTCCCGCAGCTTGACGACGTTGCTCTTCAGTTAAAATCGCTTTAACCACCGAGTACATGTCAACATCACCTTGCAAATGACCGCCTTCATGGAAAGTTTTTGGGTTCCCTTCGCGGCACGTTGAGCGCAAATGGGTAAAGTGAATGCGATCGCCAAAGGTTTCGATCATTTTCACCAAATCATTATCGGCACGCACGCCATAAGAGCCGGTGCACATGGTAAAACCGTTATGAATGCTATCGACGGTCTCTTTTAGCCACTGCATATCTTCGATGGTTGAAACAATACGCGGCAGGCCAAGAATTGGACGCGGCGGATCATCTGGGTGTACCGCCATCCGCAAGCCAACTTGTTCAGCAACCGGAATAATAGCTCGCAAAAAATAAGCCATGTTTTCACGCAGTTGCGCTTTATTGATGCCGTCATACTCAGCCAGACGCGCGCGGAATTGATCCAGCGTATAACCCTCTTCAGCCCCTGGCAGCCCGGCAATAATATTGCCGGTCAGTTTGGCGATATCCGCCTCTGTCATGGCATCGAAATAGTCTGCCGCTTGCGCCTGCTCTTCCGCCGTGTAGTCATTGACAGCACCTGGACGTTTCAGGATATGCAGTTCGAAGGTGGCGAAAGCTATCTGATCAAAACGCAATGCTTTGGAGCCGTCTGGCAATTGATATTCCAGATCTGTTCGTGTCCAGTCCAGCACCGGCATAAAGTTGTAGCACACGGTATCAATACCGCAGGCGGCAAGATTATGCAGCGTTTGTTGATAATTTTCAATATGTTGCTGATAGTTACCGCTATGCGTTTTGATCTCTTCATGAATCGGTACACTTTCCACCACCGACCATACCAAGCCTTTAGCTGCTAATTCAGCCTGGCGTTGTTTGATTTCACTCACCGGCCAGACTTCGCCATTCGGGATATGATGCAATGCAGTCACTACTCCGGTTGCGCCAGCCTGACGGATATCATCTAACGACACCGGATCATTCGGGCCATACCAACGCCATGTTTGTTCCATTTATTTTCTACCTTCTGCGTATGCGTAAACTGCTCAGATGCTAAAAATGTTGTTATACCGATTTCCAAGAGGTATCACTCAGCTTTATCCTTACTCTTTACCCGCCGAGTGTCAAAAAGCAAAACCTCATTGGTTGATCCAACTCACGAATATCACCAATATTGGACTTACCAATTTTATTTTCTGTCATATGGCTTTACACTGCAAGCCGATATTCATGGCAACAAGCAAAAGAAAATGGTCGGTAAGGTGTGGCTCTCTTCCTACGAATAGCCAACTAAAACTGGTCTAACAACTTTTTTATTTGCCACCTTTTATGTCAGCCCTTGGTGATGATCGGGGGTGAATGATTTTGGAGCCACGTATGAACACCATTGCCAACAGCACACTTCCCGCCGGCGTACAACTGCCCACTTATGATAGAACGGCACTGAAAAGCCGCATTGTTCACATCGGTTTTGGCGCATTTCATCGCGCCCATCAAGCGCTTCTCACTGACCGGGTACTCAATCAGCAAGGGGGTGACTGGGGCATTTGTGAAGTCAGCCTGTTTGGTGGCGACGTACTGATTCAAAATTTACGCCAACAAGACCACCTCTTCTCGGTGCTGGAAAAAGGCGCGCAAGGGGATCAGGCCATTATTGTCGGTTCCGTCTGCGAGTCCGTGCATGCTCGATTGGATGGCATTATTCAGGTGTTGGAAAAATTAGCCGAACCCCAAGTGGCTATCGTCTCATTGACCATCACTGAAAAAGGTTACTGCATTGAACCGGGTACTGGTCAACTGGACCTGCAAAATGAGTTTGTCCGCGCAGACCTGGCAATACCTGATGCCCCGACCTCTGCGCCGGGTATCTTGGTTGAGGCGCTACGGCTGCGCCGCTTACGTGGTCTGCCGCCATTTACCGTACTCTCTTGCGATAACATTCCGGAAAACGGCCACGTCGTCAAAAATGCGGTGCTGGGCCTGGCGACAGCACGTGACCCTGAACTGGCCCAATGGATCAGCCAGAATGTCACCTTCCCTAACACCATGGTCGACCGCATTGTTCCCGCAGCTACTGCTGAGACATTGCAGGAAATCGCCGATACATTGAGCGTAGCTGACCCCTGCGGTATTGCCTGCGAGCCGTTCATTCAATGGGTGGTTGAGGACAAATTTGTCTCCGGCCGACCTGATTGGCAAGTGGCTGGCGTGCAGTTGGTCGATGATGTTTTACCATTTGAGGAGATGAAACTGCGTATGCTGAACGGCAGCCATTCATATCTCTCATATCTGGGTTATCTGGCAGGTTATCAGCATATTAATGATTGCATGGCGGACGATAACTATCGTTTGACCGCGCGTCGCTTGATGATGGATGAACAAGCCCCAACCTTACGTGTCACCGGCGTTGACCTTAATGCCTATGCTGACCAATTGATCGAGCGTTACTGCAATCCGGCACTAAAACACCGCACCTGGCAGATTGCCATGGATGGTAGCCAGAAACTGCCACAGCGGATGCTGGACTCCGTACGTTGGCACTTACAGCATGGCGGAACCTATCGTTGTCTGGCGTTGGGGATTGCCGGTTGGATGCGTTATGTCAGTGGCGTGGATGATAACGACCAGGCGATTGATATCCGTGACCCAATGGCTGACAGCTTTAAAAAATGTGTCGCCACCAGCGAAGAGGGGGTTGCCCGCGTGCAAAGCTTGCTATCGCTGAAATCACTGTTTGGTGAGGCCTTGCCACAGCAGTCAGAATTTGTTCAGGCGGTCACCGAAGCTTATCTCAGCTTGCAACAATTTGGCGCGAAAGAGAGTGTAAAACGGTTGGCACAGTAGGCTTAATATCACGACAGGGTATTGGCTGAAACTGGCTTATTCAGCCAATACCTTTTATTGGTCAGCTACCTTCTACTCTTCAAGCTGATACGGCGTGGACTCAAATAGATAGCCGTCGAAGTCCGGATGGTTCGCATCTGAAAGCTCTAGCAGCTTCAGTTTTACATTTTCCAAATGTTGCCACATGGCTTGCTTAGCCGCTTTACTGTCACGACGCAACACCGCTTGCAGAATTTTCTGGTGGTCTTCCAGCCATTGCCAACGATAACTGAAATCAAGCGTATGACTGTGAGCACCCTGCCACATTGCGCTGGTTTTCCGCGCCAGCCAGGCCTCTGCCACCATATTGGCGAGCACGCTATTTTGTGTCGATTGCGCTAACAGACAATGAAACAGCTCATCAGCGCTCTCATCCACCGCTCCGGCCGCTAATGCCGTTTTTTCCTGCTCAATGGCCTGACGCATTTTAATGATATCGGCCTTGGTGGCCTGCATGGCAGCAAAAGCTGCGACTTCACTTTCCAGCAATTGCCGGGCTTGCAGCAGTTCAAAGGGGCCGTAACCACTGTCAGCTGACACAGCGGACTCACCTTCAGCTAGCAGATCAGGCACATTAACCACGTAAACACCGGAGCCTTTGCGCACCTCGACCAACTTCTCCAGCTCCAGCATGATCAGCGCTTCACGCACCACACTGCGGCTAACACTAAAATTTTCAGCGATATCACGCTCTGGGGGTAAACGATCGCCCAAATGGTATTTTCCGCTGACAATCGCCTCTCGCAGCTGACTGCCCACTTCCTGATATAACCGCATAACCTTATTTCCTGCATCACGCTGTTAGCATAACCATGCCAAATTGGCCTGACCAAAGGGTCTCTGAATGATGTTCAGTATACCATGCGGTCAAACAGCATCATGAGATTTATCACGGTTTATCGATGTGATAAACCGTGTTTTCATGCAACTAGGAATATTATTAGCAGAGATATTAAAGGTAAGTGACAGTCATAATTCCCAGGCTACGCTGCGGGTTCAGCCATTCCATACGAGAAGAGGCTAAATTACCGGGTAACTGAGAAAGCAAAGGCATATTACTTGAAAGAGTTTGTCGATGAGTCACTGTTTCACCATTACGATAACAGCTTGTTGTCATCGTTTGACCCACTACCGCAGTATTACATGGGCTATCTACAATGGCTCCGTAAAACGTGATTGTGCCTGAAACAGACAGGTTAGATTGCGCACTACTTGCAGGAAAAGAGATTATCCATGAAAACATTATTGCTAAGATAATTAGTACCCGACAATTCCTCATAACCACCTCGACTCTCATATCTGTCATTTTAAAGATAGAGGATTTCAAGCAAAGCAATGGAAATGATAGAGCATTATTTATTGCCCTACTCGGCCTATAACTCACTAAAATACCTCGAAGAAGTGAATTATATTTCTTATCGGTGTATAACTATTAGGCAGGACTCCTACCTTTCCTAGGAAATATTCTCCATTTGCGCTTTTTTCGTTTAATAATAAGTTTACTCGGTGTTATATCCTTTACTCATTAGAACCTTGAAAACAACCCTCACCTTGATATCTTATTGAGAAAAAATTTAATATCAGAGGCCCCATATGACAAAAACAAACTTGATTACTGGTTTTTTGGGCTGCGGCAAAACCACCACAATTCGCCATTTGCTGTCACAGAAGCCAGAACATGAAAAATGGGCTGTTTTGGTGAATGAATTTGGTGAAATTGGTATTGATGGTGCGCTACTCGCAGACAGCGGAGCGGTATTGAAAGAGATACCGGGCGGCTGCATGTGTTGCGTTAATGGATTACCGATGCAAGTGGGCTTGAATATGCTGCTGCAACAGGCTAAACCAGATCGGTTATTAATTGAGCCTACCGGATTGGGCCATCCAAAACAGATATTATCATTATTAACTTCCGATACTTATCTGCCATGGATTGATTTGCGTGCGACTCTCTGCCTATTAGATGCTCGCCAACTGAATGAACCTCGTTACACGGAGAATGAGAATTTCCGTGACCAATTGGCCGCCGCAGATATTATCGTGGCAAACAAACAAGATACCTATAACGCAACAGATTATTCCGCACTACAGCAATGGCATGATCGACAACCCGTATCACGGCCACTCTATTATGCTGAACAGGGGAAAATTGATATTGCCCTGCTCGATACACCACACAGTAATAGTGATGAATTGCCCGACGGCGCACATCATCACAGTACAGAGCGACAAAAAGGGCTGGCAGCATTGAGCTTAAAAGGGAGTGAGCCTTGGCGTCGGGCGCTAAATCAAGGTCAAGGTTATCTGAGTTGTGGTTGGGTATTTAATGCAGATACTCTGTTTGATACAGTTCCACTTTTGGAGTGGGTGCGATTAAATCCGGTAGAACGCGTCAAAGGGGTTATGCGTATTGCCGAAGGCACATTGGTGATTAATCGCCAAGGTGCTGACCTACAAATAGAAACCCGCCCAATACCGCCACTGGATAGCCGAATTGAACTGATCAGCGCAACAGAAGCAGATTGGAACAAATTACAGCATGAATTACTGAATATTCGATTACGTAACGGGGTATAATACGCCCCGTTTTTATTGGTTACACAATTCGTACATTGACAATTTATAGGCCGCCGCATGACCCGTCGTCATTTACCGACAATACTACTACTCAACTTACTCGGGATTGCTCTATTTTTATCCTGGTATATCCCGGTGAACCACGGTTATTGGTTTAAAATAGATTCAGCAATATTCTTCTATTTTAACCAACACCTGCTCTCCAGCCCTTCATTCCTGCATTTGGTAGCGATCACCAATAACCGCGCTTTCGATGTTATTTCGCTGATGTGTATGGGGGTGCTTTATCTTTACTTCTATCTGAAGGAGACGCCTGCTGGCCGTCGCCGTCTGATCGTCACGGGGTTTGTTATGTTGTTGACCGCGGTTGTCCTTAACCAATTAGGTCATCTGCTACCTGTTTCGCATCCCAGCCCAACACTATTTTTTGAGAATATCAATCGTGTCAGCGAGTTAACGGGTATCCCAACCAAAGATGCCTCGAGTGACAGCTTCCCCGGCGACCATGGCATGATGTTGATGATTTTTGCCTGCTTTATGCTGCGCTATTTTTCTCGCGGAGCCTTCGCCATTGCCTTACTGATTGTGATTATTTTCTCACTGCCACGAGTGATGATTGGCGCACATTGGTTCACTGATATTGCTGTCGGCTCGCTCTCAGTGGTACTGGTTGGTATAAGTTGGATATTACTAACGCCATTAAGCGATAAGATAATTAATGCCATCAACCACCGCTTGCCTGGGGCAACAACTCGATAGCCCGCAACTGCGCTTTATTGAGGCAAAACAGTCTACTCTTTGCCTCTCCTCTCATTAATGCTTTCACTCAATTATTATCACCAAGTGGTTACAAATTCATCTATTCCTCTTTAATATAAAACCTTACATTATGTTACATTAACATTTAGTAAAATAATGGTTATAAAAGCTCTCGCCTTTTATTAATCATTACGGTAATCTCAAAAACGTTTGTGCTCGGATATCCGTATTTTCACCGCTGTCCTGATTAATATTGTGCGTTCCTGCACATTTATTCGGTTAAGTGATTGTCTCATCGGACCACAACCAATAATCTCGATTCGTTTGGCAATTTTGGTAGCGACATCCGTCGTAAGGACAGCAAGGGAAAACAACAACAATGGTCAAGTCTCAACCTATTATGAGATATATTCTGCGGATAATTCCTGCAGTTGCAGCAGCGGTAATGTTATCCGCGTGTAGTTCACCACAGACTTCGAACTTACATAATTCGCAAACTGAGATGCGTGCAGTTAATGACAAAGATGGGCTTTTACTGCAAGCCTCTCAGGATGAATTCGAAGCAATGGTGCGCAACGTTGACGTCAAGTCGAAAATTTTAGAACAGTATGCAGGGTGGAAAGGGGTTCGTTATCGTTTAGGCGGTAGCACCAAGCGCGGGATTGATTGTTCCGCATTTGTACAAACCACTTTCCGTGAACAATTTGGTATGGATTTGCCGCGCTCGACCTCTGAGCAACAGGATCTCGGTAAAAAAATCCAGCGTACTAAATTGCGCCCCGGTGATTTGGTGCTGTTTCGTGCAGGATCGACTGGCCGCCATGTAGGTATCTATCTAGGTAACGATAAATTTGTTCATGCCTCGACCAGTGTCGGTGTGACAATATCGAGCCTAAATGAAGATTATTGGAATAAGCGTTATCGCGATGGACGCCGAGTACTAAGTAGCGGTTCGCGCAGCTAGCAAAGTTTTATTCCTGTTGTCCGAGATACCAAACGAATACTTAAAACGCTGCCACTGGCAGCGTTTTTTATTGCCTGATACTGAATATTCCCACCGCTAACCCCACTTCCGATCAGTTTGTAGGAAAACTCCTTTTTTGTTGAAAACAGCGAAATTAAAGAATTATCTGTGTAAGATGCGCATCTCTTAACCAAGAATTTTCTGGCATGAAGGCATATCGACCAACGATTATCCTTTATAAGAATATATAAATTGCATTAATAAGCTGAAAATTTGTTTTACTGAAATATATCAGTGAATATCTAGTTCACTGTTTCACTTATTTGATGCATTTAATGAGCATCTTTTCTTTATATTGGATTAGCTTGAAATTCAATTTGATAAGCTAATTAATGTCGATAACGCTCATTGGCAAACGGGTAGCGCGGCGCTGCTAACTTATTTATACTCATACCACTTTATCAAACATGCTGAGGGGCGGCGTCACATGGGTTCAAGCAGTGCTTTCTCACGCAATATTCTATCCAGACGCCATCTTGTAAAAAAAAGTGTCATTCTTGCACTCTGTTTCTTTATTTGTTTTGTCATTATTACGCTGTCATTACTTTATCGCAGCAGCGAACGTAAATTAACAACACAAAGTGATCACATTATCTCCTACTCGTCTCAGTTCCTGAATGAACTGACAACAACCATGTCTCAACTTATACCTCTGACCACGAAGAGTTGCGAGCAAGCCAGCTCCGCACTTCACTATCGGGCGGCATTTACTAATGGTGTCAGAGCATTCTTATTGGTGAGGGATAACATTGCTTATTGCTCTTCAGCGACGGGCGTTATGCATGTACCTGCCACTGTGCTATATCCCAAAATTAATTTATCCCAGCCGATAGATTTTAAGATTCAGCAAGGTACGCCCATGATGCCAAGCAAACCCGCAATTGGTGTTTGGCTGCGAGAAGCGGGTCGCGGTAATACCGGCGTATTGGCTACGCTGGAATTAGCCTTACATCCCTATTTGTTGCTGAATTATTCAGATAATCAGGTGAATGGGTTAGCCATTATTATCGATGAATTAGCGGTAACCACATTTGACTCTAAAGTCATACCAATCAGTCAGCTACCCACCAGGGCCGCCCGTGAAGTGCAATTACCCGGTTACCCGATTAAAGTAATGATTTACCATACCAGCCTGACTGCTGATGATATTCGTATGACCTTATTGGGCGGGCTGCTACTTGCTGGTCTGGTCGGGATTCTGGCTTATTATATTTTAATGGCCAGCCAAAGTGCTGAAGCTGAAATTTTGCGCGGTATCCGCCGTGGTGAATTCTTTGTTGAGTATCAGCCGGTATTTCGTTCACATGATCGCACAATATCAGGTCTGGAAGCACTTATTCGCTGGCAGCACCCTATTGAAGGGCGGATCTCGCCAGACCTCTTTATTCCCTATGCAGAGACTCAACATCTGATACAACCACTGACTCGGCACTTATTTGAGTTAATTATCAGGGATTGTGAGTTAATGGCAGACCACATTCCGGCCGGTACTAAGCTTGCTTTCAATATATCCCCAGTTCATCTGGCGGATGACCAGTTCCGCAAAGCTGTCTCCCACATGTTGCAGCAATTAAATACCGATATCTTTGCGCCGGTATTCGAGATAACTGAGCGGGGCATGGTTGAAGAGGAGTTAGCCATTAAGCAATTTGCGTGGCTGCGTTCACAGGGCGTACAAATCGCAGTCGATGACTTTGGCACCGGCCATAGTGCTCTAATCTATTTGGAACGTTTTACTTTAGATTATATTAAAATTGATCGCGGATTTGTCAGCACTATCTGTGTTAATACTGTGGCGGCACCGGTATTAGATGCAGTATTAATGTTAGCTAAGAAACTGAATATTGAGACCGTCGCCGAGGGGGTTGAGACCGAACAACAACTCCACTATTTGGCACAGCACAGTGTTAACTACCTACAAGGTTATTTACTGAGCAAACCATTGTCTGTTGAAGATTTAATTACATTTTGTCATAAACAAAATAGCTAATAAAAACCGGGCCCAATGTTATAAGCGCGGCAGCCAAACCCCCATTGTGCCGCCCCCGACAAGCTGACTCAGCTCAGTGATTCGGGGGACAAATCTGCCGGGAGCAGATTTGAACGCTGCGGGCAGCGGCCTCGCAGAGGCGAGGCCCATGGATGGGTCTCGTAATGAGCACAGCTCACACTGCTGAAGTTTAAAGTCCGCTAGATATTATTGGCTTAATGTTTGCTTTACGCCCCTGCAAACTGGTAATTTCGTTTAAGATTATTATTATCTGAATGAAATTCAGGAGATCACCACTAATATGTTGTTACGCCTATTTGCTGCCTTGGCGCTTTCTGCCCTGAGTTTTGGCCTACAGGCTGAAACTATTAAAGAGGGTGCTTCTTTTGCCATACTAGGCGAACCTAAGTATTCATCAGATTTTAGCCATTTCGATTACGTTAATCCGGCTGCCCCCAAAGGCGGTGATATTACGTTAGCCACCATTGGCACCTTTGATAACTTCAACCGCTATGCCTTACGCGGCAATTCGGCTATCCGGACTGAAAGGTTATATGATTCGCTATTTAGCACCTCAGACGACGAGATTGGCAGCTACTATCCGCTAATTGCAGAGTCGGCCCGTTATGCCCCTGATTTCCACTGGATTGAAGTTGATATCAATCCCCGCGCTCGTTTTCATGATGATACCCCCATTACCGCGCAAGATGTCGCATTTACATTCAATAAGTTCATGACCGAAGGCGTGCCGCAATTTCGCATCGTCTATAAGGGTGTGCAGGTCAAAGCTATTTCCAACCTAACCGTGCGTTTTGAATTTCCCGGACCCAATAAAGATAAAATGCTGGGCCTGTTCGGTTTACCCGTCATGCCCGAACATTTCTGGAAAGACCATAAACTGAGTGACCCGCTGAGTAAACCGCCGATTGGCAGCGGCCCCTATCGCATTGGCAAATATAAGATGGGGCAATTTATTACCTATGAACGGGTACGAAATTACTGGGCCACTAACTTACCGGTTAATCGTGGACAGTATAATTTTGACACCATCCGTTATGACTACTATTTAGATGACAAAGTCGCGCTGGAGGCATTTAAAGCCGGGGCCTTTGATTTCCGCGAAGAGGGCTCGCCGAAAAGCTGGGCGACCCAATATGTAGGCGGCAACTTTGCGAAAAACTATATTATCAAGCAGGATATTGCCGATAACTCCGCACAAAATACCCGCTGGCTAGCATTTAATGTCCAACGCCCTATTTTTAGCGATCGACGGGTTCGTCAGGCGCTGACACTGGCTTTTGATTTTGACTGGATGAATAAAGCTTTTTATTTCAACAGTTATCAGCGCACCAATAGCTTCTTCCAGAATACCGAATATGCCGCAACAGGTTATCCGGACAGCGCAGAGCTGGCTTGGTTAGCCCCACTCAAAGGCAAAATACCGCCAGAAGTCTTCAGCCAAATTTATCAGCCGCCGCAAACCGATGGCAGCGGCGATGCACGGGATAATCTGTTAAAAGCGCGCGAATTACTGGCCCAGGCGGGCTGGGAAGTCAAAAACCAGCAGTTGGTCAACAGTAAAACCGGCAAACCTTTTGAGTTTGAATTGCTGCTACTCAGTGGCAGCAACTTCCAATATGTGCAGCCGTTCAAACATAATTTGCTGCGTTTGGGCATTACCATGACAATCCGCGAGGTCGACAGCTCTCAGTTCGTTAACCGCCTGCGCAGCCGGGATTACGACATGATCCCCACTGTTTACGGGGCGATGCCCTACCCTAGCCCCAATCTGCGAATATTGTGGAGCTCGGCTTATGTCGACTCCACCTATAACGCCTCTGGCATTAAAGATCCGGCTATTGATCAGTTAATTGAACTGATTGTCAAACATCAGGAGCAACCGGAAGCATTGCTATCTCTGGGCCGCGCCCTTGACCGGGTGTTGACCTGGAACCAGTTGATGATCCCGATGTGGTACTCCAACCATAGCCGCTTTGCTTATTGGGATAAGTTCTCAATGCCGGCGGAACGCCCCACCTATTCGCTAGGATTTGATAGCTGGTGGTTTGATGTCAACAAGGCAGCTCGCCTGCCAACAGAACGCCAATAGGGGGCTGTTGTGGGCGCATACTTGTTACGGCGGCTATTACTGATCATTCCCACCTTGTGGGCGATTATTACTATCAACTTTTTTATTGTGCAGATTGCACCCGGCGGGCCTGTTGATCAGGCCATTGCCAATATTGAACTGGGCCACAACAGCGGCTATAGCACCGGTGGCGGTGATGGTGGATTGGGTGGCGCAAAAGTCGGGCTAAATGCGGCACAAGTGGGTGATAGCAACTATCGCGGCTCACGCGGGCTAGACCCGGAAGTGATCGCCGAAATCAAGCAGCGCTTTGGTTTTGATAAACCGCTGCACCAGCGCTATTTCGATATGCTGTGGAGCTACATGCGCTTTGATTTTGGCGACAGCCTGTTCCGTGGCGAATCAGTGATGTCATTGATTAAGCATAGTTTGCCGGTTTCTGTTTCACTCGGTCTATGGAGCACGCTGATTATTTATCTGGTGTCCATTCCCCTGGGGATTAGAAAAGCGGTGCGCAACGGTAGCTCTTTTGATAACTGGAGCAGTGCCTTAATTATTGTCGGCTACGCTATCCCTTCGTTTTTATTCGCTATTTTACTGGTTGTGCTGTTCTCTGGTGGCAGCTATTTCGATCTGTTCCCATTACGCGGGCTGACCTCCAGTAACTGGGACACACTGCCATGGTACGGCAAGATCACCGACTATTTATGGCATATCACCTTGCCGGTATTGGCGACCGTGATTGGCGGCTTCGCCACCTTGACCATGCTGACTAAAAACTCCTTCCTCGATGAGATCCGCAAGCAATATGTGGTGACAGCCCGAGCCAAAGGGCTGCCGGAAGAGAAGATTCTGTATCGCCATGTGTTCCGCAATGCCATGTTGCTGGTGATCGCTGGTTTCCCGGCTACCTTTATCAGCATGTTTTTCACCGGCTCACTGTTGATCGAAGTGATGTTTTCCCTGAATGGTTTAGGGCTGCTGGGTTACGAGGCTACCCTACAGCGGGATTATCCGGTGATGTTTGGCACCCTTTATATTTTCACTCTGATTGGTTTACTGCTGAATATCATTAGCGATATCACCTATACCCTGGTTGACCCACGGATTGATTTTGAGGGTCGCCACTAATGATAAAATTAAGTGCCATTAATCAGGCCCGCTGGGCGCGTTTTCGTCAGAATCGTCGTGGCTACTGGTCACTGTGGATCTTCCTGACACTCTTTATTATCAGCTTATTTGCCGAACTGATAGCCAATGACAAGCCGCTGCTGGTGAACTATCAGGGCAAGATCTACCTGCCCTTTATGGTCAATTACAGTGAATCCACCTTTGGCGGAATTTTAACCACTGCGGCAGATTACCAAGACCCCTATGTGCTTGACCGAATTAAAAATAATGGTTGGGCTATATGGGCACCGATTCGTTTTAGTAATAACACCATCAATTTTGCCACAGAGGTGCCCTTCCCTTCGCCGCCCAATCGTACCAACTTATTGGGTACTGACAGTACCGGCGGTGATGTATTGACCAAAGTTATTTATGGATTCCGTATTTCGCTGTTATTTGGCCTGACGCTGACCCTATTCTCCAGCGTGATAGGTATCTGTGCTGGGGCAATTCAGGGCTATTACGGCGGCAGAGTCGACTTATGGGGTCAGCGATTTATTGAGGTCTGGTCGGGTATGCCCACACTATTTTTAGTCATTTTACTCTCCAGCATCGTGCAGCCCAATTTCTGGTGGCTACTCGCCATCACGGTACTATTCGGCTGGATGGGGTTGGTGGGCGTGGTGCGGGCAGAGTTCCTGCGCACCCGCAATTATGACTATATCCGTGCAGCACAGGCCATGGGTGTGCGTGACCGGACGATTATGTCACGTCATATGTTGCCCAATGCGATGGTGGCAACACTGACCTTCCTGCCCTTTATTTTATGTGGATCAATCACCACCCTGACCTCACTCGACTTCCTCGGTTTTGGTTTACCCATGGGGTCGCCATCCTTGGGCGGGCTGCTATTGGAGGGCAAAAATAACCTTCAAGCGCCATGGCTTGGCATCACAGCATTTCTGGTATTGGCCGTGCTGTTATCTCTGTTGATTTTTATTGGCGAAGCAGTACGTGACGCCTTTGACCCCAGTAAGGTGTACTGATATGGCGACCTCTCCACTCCTGGATATTCAAAACCTCAGTGTGGCATTTCGCCAGGCGGGCGTTGACCGTGAAGTGGTCAGCGCGCTCTCATTGCAGGTCAATAGCGGTGAAACAGTGGCGTTGGTGGGAGAGTCTGGCTCAGGCAAGAGTGTTACCGCGTTGTCGGTATTGCGCTTACTGCCCTCGCCACCCGTGGTCTATCCTGCTGGCGATATTCTGTTTGCCGGCCAATCACTACTCCATGCCGATGAACCGACACTGCGTGGTATTCGCGGTAATCAGATCGCCATGATTTTTCAAGAGCCAATGGTGTCACTCAACCCACTGCACACCATCGAGAAGCAGTTAGCTGAAGTGCTGTCACTGCATCGCGGTATGCGTCAGGAGGCGGCCAGAGCGGAAATTATTCAGTGTCTCGACCGCGTCGGTATTCGTAATGCCAAAGGTCGATTGGCTGATTTCCCGCATCAGCTTTCAGGGGGGGAACGTCAGCGAGTGATGATTGCGATGGCGGTCTTGACCCAACCCAAATTACTGATTGCCGATGAGCCAACCACCGCACTGGATGTCTCGGTACAGGCCCAGATTTTGAGTTTGCTGAAAGAGTTAAAGCAAGAGATGGGCATGAGTTTGCTGTTTATCACTCATAACCTGAATATTGTCCGCCGACTGGCAGATAACGTGGCCGTGATGCGGGAAGGGCGTATCCTAGAGCACAATAGCCGTCAGGCGCTGTTCAGCGCGCCACAGCACCCCTACACTCGCCAGCTATTGGATGCCGAGCCACAGGGCGCCCCCTTGCCCCTTGCAGCAGGTCTTGCGCCACTGCTTGAGGTCAAAGGGCTGCAAGTGGAGTTCCCAATCAAACGTGGCTTGCTACGCCGGACGGTCGATCACCACTATGCGCTGAAAGATCTCAGTTTTGAGCTAAAACCGGGGGAAAGTCTGGGATTGGTGGGGGAGTCGGGGTCAGGGAAAAGCACCACCGGGCTGGCGTTGTTACGCTTACTGCCATCAAAAGGTGAAATTTGGTTTAACGGGCAACCGCTGCACAGTTTTACCTCAAAACAGATGCTGCCCTATCGCAGCCGCATTCAGGTGGTGTTTCAGGACCCTTATTCCGCGCTCAACCCGCGTTTGAATGTTCAACAGATCATCGCTGAAGGGCTAGAAGTTCATCAGAGGCTCAGTGCCGCGCACCGTGAACAGCGGGTGATTAAGGCCATGGAAGAGGTGGGGCTAGACCCGGTCAGCCGTTATCGTTACCCGACTGAATTCTCCGGCGGGCAGCGCCAGCGCATTGCTATTGCACGGGCATTAATCCTGCAACCTCAATTGCTGATCTTGGATGAGCCAACCTCGTCGCTGGATAAATCGGTACAGGCACAGATTCTGGCCCTACTCAAATCCCTCCAGCAGCGTTACCAGCTCAGTTACCTGTTTATCAGCCATGACTTACAAGTCGTTCGCTCGCTTTGCCATCAGGTGATTGTGTTGAAGCAGGGGGAAGTGGTGGAGCAAGGTGACTGCCAGGCGATATTTGCCGCGCCAAAACAACAATATACACAGCAGTTGCTACAATTTGCTGATTAATAGCGCAGACATAAAAAAGCGCCAGCATAGCGGACCGACGATATCATCGATGAATAAATAGGGCCGACGAATAGCGCTGATGAACGCTTAATCGCGGATCAGAAGGGGTAAAGTGCCGTCATGGTCTCGGCGATGGCGACACCGACATCTTTCAGGCGACACATAGTCGCACTCTCATCCTGCCGATGAACGAAGAGGCAAGGCTCACCTTCCCATTCAACAATTGCGGAGTCCACTTGTATCTCTTGAAGCGAGAGGTGGAGCCGCTGCATGATGATCTGCGCATGTTTACCATCGTGGCTGAGCAACTTCAGCCCCATCAGGTCATTTTGGGTATCGTCTATCGCCGTCAGAGGTATCGGTTCAACATTGACCCCGATAAACCCAGATAACCAACGGTAACTTTGCGGCAGACGATGTACTACCGAAAGTTGGATATTATTCACGTGTTTTTCCTAGTCAAAATAAAAATGCAAAAATTACAAAGGCACCACGATGACTCACACTCACTAAAGTTATAGCCGCTAAGTTGTCATTGTGCCTGATTCAGACCCCATCAAAACACAACATTGATAACAATTTAGAAACTTAAAACTAACAATGTCATTTTTGCGTTGTTTTTAACCTTTCTTCAGCTATTGCTGCCAAGGCTAAAACTGCTAGTTTGGGATTTAGATCCCATTTTTCGTTATATTTATACCTTTATGGCGAACAGCTCAACCATTTTTCTTTCAAACATGTTACCTAATCGCTGCCAATGTTTTACAATTGAGGAACAATTCAAGGTGAATTCGATACAACAAAAACGCCTTAATCAATTGATAATTATATAAATAAGTTAACATCGACAACCATTTTAATGACAGAATTATCTTAGCAAAACTCACCGATAACTATTTAGTGCTTTTTTATATTATCGCTCAAAAAATTAACAATATGTGCCTACGCATAACTATGCAATAAATTATGGTACGCATGATTACTATATTGATTGAGCGCAAAAAACGGCGGCTTATTGGCCGCAATTAGGGTGATATTTAACCAGCATGGCAAGAGGAACCGCGGGGATAATAGCGGTAAAGGGAGCGCCTGCGGCGTCTGCCCTTCACTTTTTACTCACTATGCTTTTTTCATCGCATTTTTTTGTGAGCGACTGGCATAGAGATACAACAACATGGCGACAATAATACAAAACGCCATCGAGCTTACCATCGGCCAGGCACTCCGAGAGGGAGCCATCGACAGCAACGTTCCCACGATGGCACCGATACCAAAGCGTAAAGTCCCCGCCAGAGAAGAGGCGGTCCCCGCCATATGCGGAAAACCATCCAGAATAACTGCCATAGCATTCGAGGTGATCATCGCGATACAGCCGACATAGGCCGCCACTCCCAGAACCAATGCCCAGAATCCCATTCCCGTGGCACAAACCACCAGCAACCAGATCCCCATAACGAATTGAACCGACATGCCAAAGCGGAACATTTTCAGGGCGCCAAAACGGCGAACATTGCGGCTGTTGATCAGTGTCATCAAGAACAAAAAGACGATATTCAGTGCAAAGTAATAGCCAAAGTTCTGCGGTGAAACGCCGTTTAAGTCGATATAAACAAAAGGCCCGGCACTGAGGAACGAGAACATCCCGGCAAAAGAGAAAGCACTCGCTAACATATAGCTCAGAGCTTGTTTATGGCGAAATAGCGTGGCGAAATTACCGATGGTGGTGCGCAGATGAAAGCGTTGCCGCTTCTCTGGAGGCAGGGTCTCTTTAATAAACAGAAACACCAGCACTGCACCAACCAATGCGGCACCGGCCATAGTCCAGAAAATGGCATGCCAGCTAAACCACACCAGCAGTGCTCCACCGATAATCGGTGCCAGCAGCGGCGCAATAGTCATCACCAACACCACAAAAGACATCATTCGGGAGAAATCATCTTTGGTGAACATGTCACGCATCAATGCATTAATCACCACACTGGCGGCGGCGGCAGATAAACCATGCAGGAAGCGTAAGTTAATCAGTTGCTCAACCGACTGCGCCATGGCACAGGCCATTCCCGCCAGCGCAAAGATGAGTGTGCCCCAGAAGATAACCGGCTTGCGCCCTATGCTGTCGGCCATTGGCCCATAAAACATCTGCCCGATAGCAAAGCCCAGCACATACGCGCTCAGGGTCATCTGCACCGCACCACTCTCGACGCCAAACTCTTGCGCAATAATGGGCATACTCGGCAGATACATATCTATCGCCAGCGGCATCAGCATCGACAGCAAACCCAGGATAAAGATTAAGCCAAAGTGGGATGTCCGGTTCTGTGCTTCATTTTGGTTACTGACATGCACGTTCAACAACTCCTTCAATAACTTACGGCAGGTGGTATCGACTGAGGGCCGCGTGGAAGCAGCTCATCCACGCGGCGATAGAAAAGCGATTACAGATGGGGAGCGCCTACGCTGGCAATCTCTTCCGCCGTGAGCGGGCGATACTCACCGGGGGCCAAATCGTCATCAAGTTTCATCGCGCCGATACGTTCACGGTGCAGCGCCAATACCCGATTCCCGACGGCTCCAAACATACGTTTTACCTGATGATAGCGCCCCTCGCTGAGGGTTAACCGCACCAACTGCGGCTCGATAATCTCGAGCTGAGCAGGCTTGGTCAGGGAGGTTTCATTATGCAGCTGTACGCCGTCAGCAAACCGCTGCGCCGTATCTTCCGCAACCGGATGCTCCAGCGTCACCAAATAGGTTTTTTCGCAATGATGGCGTGGGGAGGTAATCCGGTGCGACCATTGACCATCATCGGTCATCAGCACTAACCCCGTGGTATCAATATCCAACCGCCCAGCAGCATGCAGCTTGTAAGCCACTGGCTCATCAAGGAAATAGAGTACCGTCGGGTGATCGGGATCTTCTGTCGAACACACATAACCCTGCGGCTTATTCAGCATAAAGTAACGTGGGCCAAGGGTTTGCTGTAATGGGTTGCCATCGAATCTCACGTCATTCTCTGGTGTCAGCTTAATGGCACCACTTTTGACCACTTCGCCATCAATAGTGACCCGTTTGGCCCGCAGTTCACGCGCTACCAACGCCCGGCTAACACCTAATTGCTGAGATAAAAACTTGTCCAATCGCATTGAATCTACTTTGCCTGTTGTATTGTCGTGCCACTGACGGGCACGATACCCGCACTCACACCTGCCAACGACGACAGAGTGCTAATAATACGGTATTGAAAGAATGAAGCAGTAAAGTTGTATAGGGGAAAATCATTTGCTGCCTAACCGACCTGATTTATCAGTATAGCGGCGGTTGCCCTATCATCCTAGGAACAGTTACTCAAAAAAATGCTATTGAGAAAGGATCAGCCCCTGCTGACGCGGTGTATATCCTGGCTTCTCGTCGTTCACGGCCCGAGGTTCTCGCGTCGGCCACATCAGACAGGCATAATAATAGAAAGTTTTTCGTTATGAGGAGAGATAAATGCCACTCATACAATGTAGGGAATTGTTGCAAATGGTGAATGGATTAAGCGCGATAACTCCCCACTCCGGGCAGGCGCTTTAATGGCCTTTACGCTACGCCCCTATCAGCAAGAAGCGGTAGATGCCACCCTCGCCCACTTTCGTCGCCATGCCGAGCCAGCACTGATTGTCTTACCCACTGGCGCGGGTAAAAGTTTGGTTATCGCCGAATTGGCGAAACTGGCCCGTGGTCGCGTGCTGGTGTTGGCCCATGTCAAAGAGCTGGTGGCGCAGAATCACGCCAAATACTGTGCCTACGATTTAGAGGCTGATATCTTCGCCGCCGGGCTACAGCAGCGCCAAAGCGAAGGGAAAGTGGTATTTGGCAGCGTACAGTCTGTGGCACGTAATCTCCCGCTATTTGATAGCGCCTTCTCACTGCTCATCATCGATGAGTGCCATCGCATCAGTGACGAAGATGACAGCCAGTATCAGCAAATCATCCAGCATTTACGAACCACTAACCCACGGCTACGGCTATTGGGGCTGACGGCGACCCCCTACCGATTGGGCAAAGGCTGGATCTATCAATTCCACTATCATGGCATTACCCGTGGTGATGAAAAAGCACTGTTCCGCGATTGTATCTATGAATTGCCGCTGCGTTACATGATCAAACACGGCTTTCTGGTGCCACCAGAGCGGCTGGATATGCCGGTCGTGCAATATGATTTCAGCCGCCTGACCAGCAATAGCGACGGCATGTTCCGTGAGGCGGATCTCGATCGGGAGCTTAAACAGCAACAGCGTATCACCCCGCATATTGTTAGCCAGATAATGGAGTACGCCGCCCAACGGCGCGGGGTGATGATTTTTGCCGCCACCGTCGAGCACGCCAAAGAAGTGCACGGATTGCTACCCAAAGGCGAAGCGGCGTTAGTGAGCGCTGGCACCCCCCCTGCCGAACGGGATGCGCTAATCACCGCATTTAAACAGCAGCAACTGCGCTATCTGGTTAATGTGGCCGTGCTGACCACCGGCTTTGATGCGCCTCATGTGGATCTGATTGCCATTCTGCGCCCCACCGAATCTGTCAGTTTATATCAGCAGATTGTCGGCCGGGGCTTACGGCTCTCACCGGGTAAAAAAGATTGCCTGATCCTGGATTATGCCGGTAATCCCCACGACCTGTTCACTCCCGAAGTGGGCACTAGCAAACCTCATAGTGGCAGCCAGCCGGTGCAGGTCTTCTGCCCAGATTGCGGTTTCGCCAATATCTTCTGGGGGAAATGTACCGAGTCCGGCGAGGTAATTGAGCACTATGGCCGTCGGTGTCAGGGCTGGTTTGAGGATGATCAGGGCGCGCGGGCGCAATGTGACTACCGCTTTCGCTGCAAATCCTGCCCCCATTGTGGCGCAGAAAATGATATCGCCGCCCGCCGCTGTCATCAGTGTCAGGAAGTGCTGGTTGATCCTGACGACATGCTGAAAGCAGCGCTGAAGCTGAAAGATGCGCTGGTGTTACGTTGTGGCGGAATGAGTCTGGAGGCTGGCCATGACGCGAAAGGCGAGTGGCTGAAAATCACCTATTACGACGAAGACGGCACCCATACCAGTGAGCGCTTTCGCTTAACCACAGCCGCGCAGCGTATGGCATTTGAGCAGATTTTCCTGCGCCCCCACCAGCGCGCACCGGGTATTGCCCTCAAATGGCAAACCGCAGCCGATATCATCGCGCAACAAGCGCTGTTACGTTACCCCGATTTTGTCGTTGCCCGTCGGCGTGGGCAGTGGTGGCAAATCAGAGAAAAGATATTTGATTATCAGGGCCGTTTTCGCCGAGCTGACTCCCTGGCTTAAGCCGCATCTAGCCTGAGATTTTCGCAGTTTTATTTGCTGTCTGGCTGATATTTCGCTAGAATGTCGCCCGCTTTGCTCTGGGTTTACCCAATCAAAGCCGAGTATCGAACCTGTTGCTGGGTCGCCTGTAGCAGGGTAAATTTCTTAAGAGAAAACAAAATGACCACTATCAAAGTAGAAGTACGTAACGACCAGGGTAAGGGTGCGAGCCGCCGCCTGCGTGCAGCAAATAAATTCCCGGCAATCGTTTACGGTGGCACAGAAGCAGCTATTTCTATTGCTCTTGACCATGACACCACCAAGAACCTTGAACTGAAACCGGGCTTTTATGATTCCGTACTGACTCTGGTTATCGACGGTAAAGAGACCAAAGTTAAAGTACAAGCTGTTCAGCGTCACGCTTTCAAGCCAAAACTGACTCATATCGACTTCGTTCGCGTTTAATCGCGTCGCTATCGATATTCGGGACGCCGAAATAAAAAACGCCGCTTATGCGGCGTTTTTTATTGGCTCAATAACGTTACAATACAAACTGTTACTGCTTACCTGAATTACGCTGCAACTGATCACGCAGATTCGGTGGCGTGCCTTTAATAGTCAGTGTATCCGTTGCCGCATCCCAGAAAATACGCTCCCCCAGCAGTAATGCGTCAAAATTGATACTCAACCCACCGCCACTGCCCGCGAACCTGGTCAACTGACGCAAGGTGCCGCGATCCGCCGGGAAGCTCTCTTCCAATGCATAGCCCTGCTCAGCCGTGAATTGCTGGAAATCTTTTTCGCCGAACTTCGGCAGCTCTTGAGCCAACTCCTGCAAAGCAATCTCTTCGCCAGACTGTAACTGCTCATTGCAGTAGCTATAGACCTGTTGACGGTATGCCTGACGCTCATTTTTGCCTAACTCAGCATCTGCGCAATAGTCGTCGACGGCTTGTAATAAGCCACGGTTTTGCGCTTTGGTATCCAACCCTTCGGCTGCTGACAGGAAATCCATAAAGAAATCAGATACTTTTCGCCCTATCCGCCCTTTCAGGAAGGTCAGATAACGGGTCGATTCTGGATTGTTTTCCCACTCAGTCAAATCAATACGAGCCACAATATCAGCGCGGTTAATATCGAGATAGTGGGTAGTGCTCAGATCAAGCTGCTCATTCACGCGCATGCTATTACAGCTGCTCAGCACCGAGATCAGCAAATATTCTGTTGCCAGATAACGATACTGGCAAAACAGCACCACACCACCTTCAGCAAACGGATATTTGGCTAATTCGTCACGTAAACGCCCTGTCGCCGCACGGCTAAAGCTGAGGAAATCTTCATCACCCTTACGGCATCGTTTCAGCGCATCCGCCAGCTCACTTTGCTCATTAAACAAGCCGTAAGCTTTGTTTTTGGCGCTGTAAACACGATGCAGCTCGGCCATCATCTCTTCAACGACAGCATTGGCAGGTAACAGCGAATCGCGCAACACCACATCAAGCGTTTGTTCATCACGCTTAATAAGCTGATGTAAGGCAATCTGGTCGATATCCAGACTCATGATAAATACTCCTTTTGGCTAGGGGCGTATTCAATCACTGATACCTGAGAGCTGCAACTCAAAAGCGATGACGCCCCTCAATTAGTGGCTAATGATTCTTAATGCTATAAAATAGCGGAAAAGCGCGTCTCTATACGGTAAGATGTGGGACTTTGTCAGGTGTTGAGTACAATTTTTATGGCACAATCATCCCGTTATAGTGACGAACACGTTGAACAACTACTGTCTGAATTGGTCTGCGTACTGGAAAAACACCGTACCCCAACCGATCTTTCATTGATGGTGTTGGGAAATATGGTAACAAATCTGATCAATACCAGCATTGCCCCCGCGCAACGCAAAGTATTGGCACGTTCTTTCGCTGAGGCTCTTCAGGCTTCGGTACGTGAAGATAAAGCTCATTAATTTATCGGCCAAGACTGCAATCTCAATATGGTGACAAATCGTCAGCGCTATCGTGAAAAAGTTTCCCAGATGATCAGCTGGGGGCACTGGTTCGCCCTGTTTAATATTCTGTTCAGTCTGATGCTGGGTAGTCGCTATTTGTTTGTCTCCGATTGGCCCTCATCGCTAATTGGCCGTATCTATGCCCTCGTTAGCTGGCTTGGGCACTTTAGCTTTATCGTTTTTGCCGCCTATTTGCTGGTGATATTCCCCCTAACCTTTGTGGTGATGTCACAGCGGCTACTCCGGTTTCTTTCCGCCGCCTTCGCTACTGCCGGTTTAACCCTACTATTGGTGGATACCGAGGTCTTCACCCGTTTCCATTTACACCTTAATTCGGTGGTGTGGGAGTTAGTGGTTAACCCGGACCAAACAGAGCTGGCGCGCGATTGGCAATTGATGTTTATCGCAGTGCCGGTCATTTTTCTGGTCGAGATGCTTTTTGGTACTTGGGCCTGGCAAAAACTGCGCAGTCTTAATCGGCAGCGCTTTGTTAAGCCACTGGTGGCAGTATTTATTTCCGCATTCTTTGCCTCGCATCTGATGTATATCTGGGCTGATGCCAACTTCTATCGCCCAATCAGTATGCAGCGAGCAAACCTGCCACTCTCCTACCCGATGACCGCCCGTAAATTCCTCGAGAAACACGGCTTGCTTGATCAGCAAGAGTATCAGCGCCGCCTGATGGAACAAGGTACGCCGGATGCACTGGCGGTTGAATATCCGCTAAGCCCGATTACTTTCAGCGATAAAGGCAGCGGCTATAACCTGCTATTGATTGTGGTGGACGGTATTCGCGCCAGCAGCCTGCAAAAAGATATGCCAGCACTGGCAGAGTTTGGCCGTTCAAACATCCAATTTGATCATCACTACAGCTCGGGTAACCGTCAGGACACCGGCTTGTTTGGCCTGTTTTATGGGATATCGCCTACCTATTTAGACGGTATTCTCTCTGCCCGCGAACCATCTGTATTTATGACGGCATTGAGTGCGCAGGGTTATCAGTTTGGTCTATTCTCATCCGATGGTTTTGAGTCGCCACTCTACCGTCAGGCACTGTTAGCCGATTTCACCTTGCCAGCGCCAGTGACACAAACAGACAGCGAAACCACGGCCCAATGGCAACAATGGCTATCGACACCAAAAAGTAATGCCCCCTGGTTCTCGTACATTAATCTGAACGGGGCAAAGGAGGCACAAGATCCGGTCTCTGGGAAGAAAGTGGCACTGCCGACTGACTTTATCCAAAACTATCAAGCAGGTGCGAGAGATGTAGATCAGCAGATTGCCACTATTCTGGACACCCTGAAGCAGAGTGGGCAGCTCGATAAAACCGTGGTTATTATTACTGCGGCCCATGGCGTTGAATTTAATGACAGTGGCAATAATACTTGGGGCGCGGGTAGCCACTTTAATCGCCAACAACTCCAAGTACCATTAGTGGTTCACTGGCCGGGAACCCCTGCACAGTCCGTGAATAAGCTGACCAATCATGAAGACGTTATGGCGACACTGATGCAGCGGTTGTTACATGTCAAAACAGCATCAGAAGATTACTCGCAAGGGGAAGATTTATTTGCTGCACAGCGTAACAATAACTGGGTGGCGACAGGCGACAATGGCACTCTCGTCATCACAACGCCAACACAAACAGTTGTGTTAGATAATAACGGTGAATATCGTACCTATGATGAGCAAGGCAATGAAATCAAAGATGAAAAGCCACAGCTCCCACTGTTGTTGCAGGTGCTGACAGATATAAAACGTTTTATTGCGAACTAGTTCTAAAAACAGCACATTGAGTGTTCGAAAAACAGGCGGTTGTTTTTCCAAGCCTTGCATTAGTAAAGATAAAATGTACTATAAAAGCCGCAGCATCGGCATGTAGCGCAGCTTGGTAGCGCACCGTCATGGGGTGTCGGGGGTCGAAGGTTCAAATCCTTTCATGCCGACCAAAATACCTCAAGAAAACCAATCCGTTAGGGTTGGTTTTTTTGTTTGTGGGATTAGTGGTAGGGAAACTCAGGGGTGACTTCTGCCAGCATTTCTAATACTGGCAGCCATTTTAATGGGAAAACAGTCGCGACCTGCGCATAAGCAATGGCATGACAACGACCAATATAACCCGTACCGATAAGGCCAATTCGAATCTTTTGCATCTAATTTCCCCTGCTTATTTATAGATTATTGCCCCATCAGAGGCTTTACATGCCAATGGTTATACGAAATTAAAATTTCACCCTCAAGGTATAAATAGAATGAAACACTCTTTTTGCGAGATGCTCCGAAAAATATTATCGAGCCAATGAAAGTTTGCACAAACAGGAGAAAACCTCATTATCCAGTTCACAAAAATCGAATAGCAAATACTGATAATGAATTATATATTTCCATTATGTAATTTTTTGAAAAATAGATTTCAATAAATGCGAGATGTTACGCATAGCTGATAAGTCAGGGTTTCAATCGCGTAATTTCGTTATATAGTGAGCGCCACGATGAAGCGATCACTCGATTGCTCCTTTTAAATTTTTACAGGTAATCTGCTATGAGCTCACCTTTTCTGGTTACACCGCAGTGGTTGGCTGAACATAAAAATGATGAAAAGATCGTTATTTTGGATGCCCGAATGTCGCCGCCAGGATTGATACCTAAAAGGGATATTCAGGCCGAGTTTGAGCAGGAGCATATTCCCGGTGCCGTTTACTTTGATATCGATGCAATAGCAGATCACAGCACTGACTTACCTCATATGCTGCCATCCCCACAACAGTTCAGTGAGAGGGTTGGTCAATTAGGGATCAGTGAGCAACATACCTTAGTGATTTATGATGATGGTAATCTCTTTTCTGCACCACGGGTTTGGTGGACGTTCCGTATATTCGGTGCAAAAAATGTACGTATCTTGGCCGGTGGTATTAGCGGATGGCATCAGGCTGGTTACGCATTAGAAAGTGGTCCGACTAAACCAGCCCGTCAAACTTTTAATGCAAGCTTTAATAAAGCAGCAGTCAAAAGTATTGATGAGGTTATCGCTGCACTTGGCAATGATCAAATACAGATTTTAGATGCCCGACCAGCAGGTAGATTTAAAGCACAGGAGCCAGAACCTCGCCCTGGCCTACGCCTTGGGCGGATCCCCGGCAGTATCAATATTCCTTGGGGGAGCATGGTAGAGAATGGCAATCTAAAATCACCACAAGAGTTGGCAAAAATTTTTGCGGCCCAAGGGGTAGATTTAACCAAACCTATTATTACCAGCTGTGGCTCTGGTGTAACAGCCGCAGTCGTTGCTCTGGGGCTGGCAGCCGTAAATGCGCCTTCGGTATCACTCTATGACGGCTCGTGGGCTGAATGGGGCGCATCGGACTCTCTGCCAATTGACGAGACTCGCCTTCCGTGAAAGAAAGCTAAATAGCAACCAGCCCACGGACGCCATCCTGTTCCATATCAGTGCCACGTCCTTGCTGAATAATTTTGCCGCGGGACATCACTAAATAGTTATCAGCCAGTTCTGCGGCAAAATCGTAAAACTGCTCAACCAAAAGAATGGCCATATCTCCTTGGGCAGCCAGTTTTTTAATAACCACGCCGATCTCCTTGATAACTGAGGGCTGAATTCCCTCAGTTGGCTCATCCAGAATGAGTAACCGAGGTTGGCAAGCCAATGCCCGACCAATCGCCAGTTGCTGCTGCTGACCACCGGATAAATCCCCGCCACGGCGATGCTTCATCTCTTGTAAAATGGGGAAAAGTTGGTAAATACTCTCTGGCACAACCTTGCTCTGTGAGCCGAAAAAGCGCGAAAGGCCTAACAAGATATTCTCTTCTACTGTGAGTCGGGGGAAGATTTCTCGCCCTTGTGGCACATAAGCAATTCCACTTTTTACCCGTTGGTGTGGTGCTTGATGGCTAATATTTTCACCCTCCCAAGTGATGCTGCCATTTTTGAGTGGCACGAGTCCCATCAAGCATTTAAGCAGCGTAGTTTTACCGACGCCATTACGGCCCAATAAGCAGGTAATATCCCCTACAGCAGCCTCGAATGACAAACTACGCAAGATATGACTGCCGCCATAATACTGTTCGAGTTCATTTACTTGCAGCATATTTTACCCTCAACTCAACGGATAATAGTGGGTCAAAAAAACACTCAAAGTTCATCCGACATTTGGCTAACCCATAATAGGGAAGAAAATCAGCGCCCGAGATACACCTCGATCACCTGTTCATTAGCTTGCACCTCTGCTAATGAGCCCTCAGCCAACACTTGCCCTTGATGCAATACCGTGACATGATCGGCAATAGTCTCGACGAATCCCATATCGTGTTCCACAACCATCAGTGAATGCTTTCCTGCCAGTTGATTAAATAACTCGGCTGTATAGGCGGTTTCTGCATCAGTCATCCCTGCAGCAGGCTCATCTAATAGTAGTAAATGTGGGTCTTGCACCAATAACATACCAATTTCAAGAAATTGCTTTTGACCATGAGATAACAACCCTGCCTGCCGTTGCCGCATATCACTGAGGCGCAACATGGTCAACGTTTCATCAATTTGATCCCGCTGCTCGCTGCTTAACTTGGCACCTAGACTCGCCCAAACGGTTTTTGTACTTTTTTGCGCCAGCTCTAGATTTTCAAAGACACTTAGCGCTTCAAATACTGTGGGTTTTTGAAATTTCCGCCCGATCCCCGCTTGGGCAATTTCAATCGTGTTCATCATTGAAAGATCATGGTGTTGGTCATACATCATCTTGCCGCTCTGTGGGCGTGTTTTACCGGTTATCACATCCATCAAGGTCGTTTTATCCGCACCATTTGGGCCAATAATGCAGCGCAACTCTCCGACACCAATTTGTAATGAGAGATCACGTAACGCGTGAAAACCATCAAAGCTGACATTGATATTTTCCAATGTCAGCACGGGGTCACGTTGCTGACGATACTTATCAGCCGCATACTCAATAGTTCCTGGTTCCTGCGCAATAATCTCTGGATAAATCAGTTGCTCCGTAATTTGAAATCGGCTCATTTTTCTCTCCCCCGCTTCAGCAAGCCAATAACACCTTTCGGCAAGAATAAGGTCACCAGAATAAATATTAAGCCGAGGAAGAATTGCCAATATTCCGGCATAGCCATGGTGAACCAACTTTTTGCGCCGTTAACAATTCCCGCCCCTAGTACTGGGCCAATAAGAGTGCCGCGCCCACCAAGCGCCACCCAGATAGCGGCTTCAATGGAGTTAGTCGGCGACATTTCACTGGGGTTGATAATGCCGACCTGTGGCACATATAGAGCACCAGCCAAAGCACACAGCACGGCGGATAGTGTCCAGACAAACAGCTTGAAACCTTTCGGGTCATAACCACAAAATGTCAGGCGATTTTCAGCATCGCGTACTGCGGTCAACACCCGGCCAAACTTGGTACGAGCCAATGCAAACCCCAGTGCCAGGCTAGCGATTAATAGGACAAGTGTCGCGAGAAACAGGGCAATACGGGTCGATGTTGCCGATACCGGAAATCCCAGCATGGTGGTGAAACCCGTGAAACCGTTATTACCACCAAAGCCGGTTTCATTGCGAAAAAAGAGTAGCATCCCTGCATAGGTTAATGCCTGAGTCATGATGGAGAAATAGACCCCTTTTATTTTGGAACGAAAAGCAAAATAGCCAAAAATAAGAGCCAGTAAGCCGGGCACCAATACGATCAGGCACAATGCCCAAGCAAAGTGTTGGCTACCACTCCAAAACCACGGCAACTCAGACCATGACAGAAAAGACATAAATGCAGGTAGGCCATCACCTGCTGCCTGCCGCATCAGATACATCCCCATGGCATAGCCGCCGAGGGCAAAAAACAGGCCATGCCCCAGTGACAGTAATCCGGCATATCCCCACACCAGGTCGAGTGCAATAGCGACCACCGCGTAACATAGAATTTTACCGATAAGTGTTAAGGTATAGGTCGATATTGCCAGTGGATTCTCCGCAGGCAACAACGCCAGAAAAGGTAGAATCATCAGTGCCACCACCACTACAGCACCTAATGAGCGACTGATAATTGGTGCTTTTTGTGTCAAAGTCATTGCTAGAGGTTGATTCATTAGTCACTCACCCTGCCCTTGAGGGCAAACAGACCTTGTGGCCGTTTTTGAATAAACAAAATGATCAGCACTAAAATCAAAATCTTACCTAGTACTGCGCCAATCTGCGGTTCCAGAATTTTATTCAGCATACCCAGCCCCAGCGCCGCAACCACACTTCCCGCTAATTGCCCGACACCGCCGAGTACGACCACCAGGAAAGAGTCAATGATGTATCCCTGCCCTAACTCTGGGCCGACATTCCCCAGTTGAGATAGTGCGACGCCACCTAATCCAGCAATACCGGAGCCGAGGCCAAAGGCCAACATATCAACCCGCCCTGTCGCCACCCCGCAGCAAGCAGCCATTGCTCGGTTTTGTGTCACGGCCCGCACCTGCAATCCAAGGCGGGTTTTATTCAACAGTAACCAAGTGAGCAGCAGAACAACGACTACGAATACAATCACCGCAATGCGATTCCAGGGTAAAACTAAATTTGGCAAAATCTGTAGCCCGCCAGAGAGCCACGCAGGGTTAGCGACTTCCAAATTTTGTGCACCAAAAATCATCCGCACACTCTGAATCAGCATTAAGCTAATCCCCCAAGTCGCCAACAACGTTTCCAACGGCCGCCCATAGAGGTGTCGGATCACCGTACGTTCTAGCGCCATGCCAATACCGGCAGTGATAAAGAAGGCAACTGGCAAAGCGACCAGCGGATACAGTGCCAACCAGTGCGGTGCAAATTGTTGAAACAGTGATTGCACCAAATAAGCGCAATAGGCCCCCAGCATCAGCATCTCACCATGGGCCATATTAATGACACCCAATAAACCATAAGTAATAGCCAGGCCCAATGCCGCCAGCAATAGGATGGAACCCAGTGATAACCCGCTGAACACTTGGCCAATAATATCGCCCACCAATAATCGGTTTTGCACCTGTTTTAGGCTACTGGCCGCCGCAGCGCGAACTTGCGCATCAGGTTCAATCTTGGCATCAGTTAAACTTTGCAGCCGTGACTGAGTCTGGGGTGAGCCGGATTGCCCCAACAGCTGTACGGCATTCAGACGCACCAGCGGATTGCTGTCAGTCAGTTGTAAATTCGCCAGTGCGATGCCTAATGCTTCTTTAACTTTGCTGTCAGTTTCCAATTTTAGGCGCTGGCTAAGTAGCGGCAATTGGTCACTTTTAGCCTGCTGCTGTAACTCCAATGCGGCTTGTAAGCGCACGGATCCATCTTCACTCACCAGCCGTTGAGCCGCTAGCGCATTAGCAATCAAGATTCGTAACCGGTTGTTAAGCCAGATTTTTTTCGGTGTATCGGTGGGTTGTAATTGCCCTTCTAGCGGGGTAAACCCCTGATTACTCTGGACGAAAGCCTGCCCCGCGCTATCTATTACCAACGTCTCCTGTTTCAGTGCCTGCAATAAAGGCAATCGACTGGCATCTGGCTCTGTCGCCCATTGTTGTAACAGAGTGGCCTGCTGTGAGCGATTGGCCGCAGCAAAATCATGGGCTGGCCCTGCAACTGCCCATGTCGATATACCCAGTAACAGGCCAATCATCAGCCTGAGCATATAATTGGCGGCTCGACCCCACACAGGAATTAATGATTTCATAGGTTCACTCATCACTGATATATGGCAAAAGAGATCCAGAGTCAGTTGTCGTCATCAACACAAGCCGACTCTGGAAAGTCACCGCTACTGAGTGCTTTTTACTGGATGGTCTGGTTTTTTGTCATTCCCTGCGATAAACGGGCTCCATGGCTGAGCACGAATTGGGGCATCCGTCTGCCATACCACATTGAACTGCCCGTTCGCCTCAATTTCACCGATCATCACTGGTTTATGCAGATGATGATTAGTTTTATCCATCGTCAGCGTAAAACCTGAAGGTGCCGGATAAGTTTGCCCTGCCATGGCAGCACGAACCTTATCCACATCCGTTGATTTGGCTTTTTCGGCCGCCTGTGCCCACATATGCATACCTACCCAAGTCGCCTCCATCGGGTCATTGGTGACGGCAGTATCCGCATTCGGCAACTTGTGTGCTTTGGCGTAAGCTTTCCATTGCTCAACAAACTTCTTGTTAGTCGGATTATCCACCGATTGGAAATAGTTCCAGGCAGCCAGATTGCCCACTAATGGCTTGGTATCAATACCACGTAATTCCTCCTCACCCACCGAGAAAGCAATTACCGGAACATCAGTCGCTTTAATACCTTGGTTGGCTAACTCTTTGTAGAAAGGTACGTTCGAATCACCATTAATAGTGGAGATAACAGCCGTTTTTCCATCGGCAGAGAATTTCTTAATATTGCCAACAATGGTTTGATAATCGCTATAGCCGAACGGGGTATAAATCTCCTCAATATCTTTGTCCTGAATACCTTTGGTGTGTAAGAAAGCGCGCAGAATTTTATTAGTAGTACGCGGATAAACATAATCAGTGCCCAACAAAATAAAGCGTTTAGCGGCACCACCATCTTCACTTAATAAATATTCCACGGCGGGGATAGCTTGCTGATTAGGTGCGGCACCGGTATAGAAAACATTCGGCGACATCTCCTCTCCCTCATATTGCACCGGATAGAACAGTAAACCATTCAACTCTTCAAATACCGGTAATACAGATTTACGAGAAACCGAAGTCCAGGCGCCAAATACCACGGCAACTTTATCTTGTGTTAATAATTGCCGTGCTTTCTCAGCAAAAAGCGGCCAGTTAGATGCGGGATCAACAATAACTGGTTCAAGTTGTTTACCCAACACACCACCATGAGCATTGATATCATCAATACTCATCAGAGCCATATCCTTCAATGGTGTTTCAGAGATAGCCATCGTGCCAGACAACGAGTGCAAAATGCCCACTTTAATGGTATCCGCAGCCAGTGTGCCAAAAGCCACACCTATGCTGATAACCGAAGCCGAAAGTGCAAAAACCTTAATTAAGTTACGATGTTGCATAGCGTTAACCTCTGGTCGTTGAGTAAAATACACAAGATCGAATTACTCTGCGCAATCGCCATGCCAGTTTTATATCTTGATAATTTAATTGAAGAATATATATATAACGATCAAATAATTGAATATATCCGCGAATTATCTGCACCATTAATGCGCAATGCATGAGCACAGATAGTGCAAAAAACTGGAGTCTTAATGTGAGGTGCATTAAGTATTAGAAATAAAAAAGAGATAGATCAGTTCAGAAATGAAATCATTGATTTTAATGAAAAATAGGAATGACAATTGCCACTCCTGTTTTCTTATTACTAATATATATCAGCTGCTTATATCAATATAACAACTGTTGGCCAATATCATTAATTTTACTTTTTAGGGCCACGAATACGTAAAGTCAAACCTTTCAGGAAATAACGTAAAACCTGATCACCGCAAGGGCGGAAGTTTTTGCTGCCCTCTTTACGGAACAAGGCATTCAGCTCAGGTTTTGACACTGGGAATTCAACCGCGTTGAACACATCGTGCATATCAGTATCTTTCAACTCAAATGCTACACGCAGTTTTTTTAGCACAATATTGTTAGTAATGACGGGTTCTACCGCAGGTGCTGGGAACTTGTCATCTTTACCACGGCGAAAGAAGATCAGGCCATTAAGGAAATGTGCCATCACCAGATCAGGACAATCCTGATAACCAGCTTCATCTTCTTTTTTAAGAAAATTAACGACATCCGCATTGTTCACGTCAAAATCAGCCAGCTTAATGATTTCTGTTATCTTGGTATCATTTACGTTAAGCATGTAGCGAACACTACGGAGCACATCGTTGTTCATCATATTACTGCCCTATTCCTATTATTTAGATTAGACGTGGCGAATATCGCAAGAAAAACAAAACATTTCTTTAACGTCTAGCGGGCCGTATTGTATAGATCAACGTTGATTTTCTCAATGTAAATCTGATTAATGCTCATACATCAAAATAGACAATAGACGCCTGTTAGCTCTATTATTCATAGGGAATGACTAGTATTATATTAAGATAATTACTGACGAATTAATAAAATGTATTATTTAGCCATCATCTTAATCTTCCATTATTATAATGATATCAGCACTAGCTTTAATAGCATTGACAGGCTGATAAAGTGAGACATCATCACCAATGATATATTTTCTACGAAGGGTCGCAGATATTTTATCCATGATCATGACGATAACCACCATGATTAATGTAATAAACATCACGACATCCCAGTTCCATAACCGCATATTCTCAGCATAAACCAAGCCAATACCACCAGCCCCCACAAAACCTAAGACGGCTGCCGAACGGGTATTAGATTCAATTTGATAAAGACTTAACGCCAGAAATGTTGGAAAGGACTGAGTAAAAATGCCAAAACGATGCTTTTGTAGTGCATTCGCACCCATAGCCGTCAGGCCACGATTGGGCGATTTATCCACAGCTTCATGCCCTTCAGCATAGAGTTTACCCAGCAACCCCATATCTTGCATGATAATAGCCAGCACCCCAGCCAGTGGCCCCATGCCCACGGCACGAACAAAAATAAGCCCCCAAATGGCCATATCAATACCCCGGAAGATATCTAAGAAGCGGCGGATCATAAAGGAAATAATACGCAAACACGGTGTCGACATAACATTCCTGGCGGCCAAGAATGATAAAGGCAAAGCGATCAATGTCGCCGTGAGTGTCCCGGCAAAAACAATAGCTAAAGTGATAAAAATCTGACTGAAATAATATTTAAATGGCCAATTAATAAAATCATGCCAAACAAACATTCGTAAAAAATAGCGGCTTATTTGCTGGCTTCCATTAGTAAATGTCTGCCAAGGAATACCAAAAACCTTGAAGAAAAAAATGTAATACAAAAAAATCCCCACAGCAATAGCTGCAACCACTCTAACATAGCGTTTTTGCTGTAAAAAAAGCTGCGGATGTTGCTGTTTGAGCGCTGATGTCTGCTCCGTTGTCAGGTGATAAGTCAACATTATGACGCTCCTTCTACAACTCGCTTACGTAATTTACCGGATGCGTAATCCAGCAATGAAACCACAATAATAATTAGCAATAACGTCATGCTGACTTGATCATAACGATCCAGTTTTATCGAGGTCATCAGCTCCTGTCCTATTCCTCCGGCCCCCACCAGACCTAAAATTGTTGATTGGCGGAAGTTAATTTCCAGGCGCATAAAACTATAAGAGAGGAAAATAGGTTTTACCTGTGGCCAGAGAGCAAAACGCATTTGTTGCAATTTACCAGCACCACAAGCTGCCAGGCCGCGAACAGGCTTATCTGATGCTGTTTCCAGCGACTCATAAAATAGCTTGGTCAGGCTGCCAATGGTATGCAACGCAAGTGCTAAAAAACCAGGGATCGCACCAATACCAAAGGCCATTACAAACATTACCGCCCAAGCTAATTCAGGCATGGTACGCAAAAATGCAACAAAAGTTCGAATAAATAAGCGCAACCAAGGTGGGCTTTGCGTATTATTCGCTGCCAAAAAGGCGAGAATAGTGGCAACTATTACGGATAAAATAGTTGATGCCACCGCCAATTGTAGTGTTTCCCAAATCAGCGGTAACTGAATAGGTAGCCGATAGCCCCAATAAGCAAAAGAGCCTTCTGTATGACCGTCCGCAAATAAATTTGGCCAATGGAGTACGGGTATGGTCTCAGCCAAATAATCAAAGAAATTTGGAATGGAAATAAAAACAGTATGCAAATTAAGCTCAGCAATACTTCCCGCGCCAAGATAGATAATTGCCAATGTTAATGACCAAATCAACGTTTCACGTTTCTGTTTACCGCGTATCTGCTGATAGTAGTGGTTAAAATCTGTATTCAAAATTAGCTACCACCTAAGAGCAATAGCCCCAGCTAAGCCAGAGCATACCCTGCTGACGTGAGGTTACAGGAAGTTAACGGCTCACACTCACCCGAATCACTTACATATGTAAGCTCATCGGGATTTATTTGTTTACTACCTACAACTCCAGGTACCTTGGGTATATATTATTTACCCGCCGGATCGGCTTAACGATCGCCTTTGGTTAATTCACGTTTCATATCAATGATATTTTGATACTCGCTAAGTGATGTTTCACCAATATGCTGTTTGCCGCCCATCGCTTTAATGAAGCAACCGTGATCTTCTTTGTCCAATTTTTTAACCGCTGCAACTAATTGCGCTTTAAATTCAGGTGGCAATGCGCTGCGAACTAAAATCGGGCCATTAGGAATCAATGGAGATTGCCAGATAATGCGGATCTGTTTCATTAAATCAGGGTGATCCATGCGGATCATGCGGGTAAATGCGCCGCTGGTATAACCGGTATTATAATCACCGATCATTGAGGCCCAAGTCACCGCACCGGCAAACTGACTATTAATAACCCCGAGGATATCTTGCTCATGACCACCAGAAAAAGTCACACTAGAGAAGAAATCGTTATATTTATTATCTGGCGTCCCACCAAATTTCTGCTTAAAACTTTGGTTAGGGATCAGGAAACCTGACGTTGAATCATGGTCAGCAAAACCAAATGCTTTACCTTTCAAGTCTTCAATTTTCTGATAAGGGCTATCTGCTTTTACCACGACAACTGAGTGATAACCGCGCGATTTATCTGTATCATCGATTGCAATGCCAACAATATCAACAGCTTTAGGATCTTTGATATAAACAGAGGCAAAAGATGAAGGGGACATACTTAATACCAGGTCAATCTTCCCACCCAATAGACCTTGGATAACACCAGAATAATCAGATGCATTATGCAAATTCGTTTTTACATTTAATTCTTTATCCAAGAACTCTTTGACGCACATGTTATCGCCAATTTGCTGTGTCGCATTCTGCCCGCCAAGAATACCCAGATTAATCTCTTTCGGTGCATCCGCTGCTGTAGCATTAAATACCATCATGCTTGCCAATAATGAGGTAAGACAAAGTACTTTTTTCATTAAAATAACCTATTCTGATAAAGGGATAAGTAGGGATTAATGCAAAAGATCAGTTGATTCATCGCTATAAATATCTTGAATAATGGTGTCATTTAGTAGCGACGGAGGCCCGTCAAAAACAATTCTTCCATGTGCAATACCAATGACGCGAGTACAATAATCCTTAACTAAATCAACAGAGTGCAAATTCACAACCACTGCAATATCGTTTTCACTTATTTTCTGTAATGTATTCATAATGCGCGTTGTGTTTTTTGGGTCCAAAGAAGCAACGGGTTCGTCGGCCAATAATATTTTGGGGTTCTGCATCATGGCGCGACAAATAGCAACTCGCTGCATTTGACCACCAGATAGGTTCTCCGCACGCTGTAGGGCATGGGGCAACATATTAAGCCATTGCAATAACTCGATTGCTCTGGCTCGGTCCTGCTCAGCGAATATTTTGAAAAATGATTTTAGTGTTGAGGTATAACTGAGGCGGCCTAATAAAACATTGGTAATAACATCAAGGCGGGGGACCAGACAAAAGTCCTGAAAAATCATGCCGCATTTGGCGCGCCATTTACGCATCTGCTTTGCTGTAAGTGCTGCAATATTCTGCGTATCGCCATTATCATGATAATTAATGATTTCACCAGCACTGCTAGGGATCGTGCCATTTAAAACATGCAGCAATGTGGATTTACCGGCACCTGAACGGCCAATAATTGCGACAAACTCACCAGCATGAAGTTCGAAATTAATGTTATCTAAAACGCGATGCTGTGATTTGTACGCTTTAATTAACCCTTTAACGGCAAGTACCTTCTTACGCGGTTCTTGCACCACAGCCGGATAATCAGCCACAGTGAATTTACGTAATGCCTGGCCCATATCATGTCTCTCAGATTTCCTGTGGTCATGAGCCATTAACGGATATTTTTATTGCATCTCGATGATAGTTTTATGAGAGAAAGGTGACAAAAATAGCCACCTTTCTTATCTTTTTAAGCGCACAGATTTTAGTGAGTAATGATTATTTTATGTCATTATCATAAATCTCTTATGCGGGGTTAACTTCTTAACTTTCGGTAGACAAATAGCACGACCAACGAACCGACAACTGCAACCACAAAGCTACCAAGGTTAAATCCATCAACTCGCCCCATACCAAAGAAGGTGCTGATATAGCCTCCGACCAGAGCCCCGACCACACCGAGAATGATGGTCATAATAAAGCCACCGCCATCCTCTCCGGGCATAATCCATTTAGCCAAAATACCGGCAATAAGACCAAAAATAATCCAAGATAGTATGCCCATAAGCACCTCCATAAAATTAATTTTCGTGACAGCTGATTTAGTGACTCTGTAAGTGACTCGTCGTTCACGTTTTGCTTTTGGCCTTAAACATAAGCCCCCAAACAAACATGGTAAACTCACTATTACAAGCTTAAGCAACTATCATCATTATTAAGTTAAGACCCGAATAACAAAATCTGCAAATCAGATCAGCAATGTTCAGCACAAATCAAATAACTGGCTGACGCGGTATGACAATCTGGTTAACACCCTGTTGTTGTAACTTTTTCAGCAAATCAATCCCCCCATTTGGCATACTATGAACGAACTCCCTTTCACTGGTAAATATGGGGATGGCCCAATATATATTGACCGGGTCACCTTGCTGTTTGGGCAATGTAAGATTGTCTGCATCAGCATATAATTCTGAAGATAAAATGTAGCCTTCGTAGCCCTGAGGGGCAACTGACGACTCCAATGTATGCCCCTCCCCTAGCCAGGTTATTTTGCTCCAGGGAACATGAGAGAACCCAGCCAAAGCGCTGGCCATATGAATAGCATTGTCCTCATTAACATATTGCCCATCTATCGCTATTGCCATCTCCAAACGCCGATATTTAGCGGCATCATCATTGAATAATATTTCAACCCACGGCTGAGGGCGAATACTGACCCCCAATGTCAGAAAAAAATATATTCCCTCTTTTTCGTGCTGAGAAATGGCCATTGGCGGCCACTTTCCTTGGTCGATGGCATAATATTTCAACGATGGACCAAAGTGTTGTTCATAGCATTGAATATATTCAGCCTGTAATGCGGGCCATGGATTCCCTTCTTCCTGCTGCCAAGTCCGCCAAAATTGACGGGTATTTTGTGCGTTGGCATATTGAGTGTTGGTTGAAGCTGAACCAAGGGGTAATGTCAGGGGATTATCTTTAATACAGCTGGCAGAATAACAAATGGAGTGATCAATATATAAGCTCCAGCCAGGAATAATCGCTAACAATTGCCCCTGATACCATAGTGCAGCACCATCATCACTTTCAGACCAGACTATCGTAATAAATTGTGGATCAAGTTCTGCCTCACCGGCCACATTACGGCAAAACTCGGCCGCTAATCGGGGGGCCAATCCTTGTTCAAGGGCAGAATTATCAGCAGATTGGGGCGCGGAAACCAAATTTCTTACCCAACAAGCACGAACCGGGAAACGCTCTTCAAATGCCTCCTGCGGATAGAGATAGAAGTACACGACCCGCTGGTCCTGCTGCACCACGGCTATTAATGTCTGGTTTTCATTACTGACTTCGGCCAGCACTTCAGATTCTTTCATATCGCCTCAACTGTTTCGGCAAAAGATTTCAGGCGAAACACACTGCATGCCTGCCATAAAGTAAGTCTATTAGCGGGATACTGATAATTTCATGCTAATAACTTTTACTGATAATGTAAAACATGTGGGTAGTCACACCATGGGTGCTAAACACTTACTGATAGTGTAAAACGCCCTTGCCCGTTAAATCATCAGCAAAAGTCTCAAAAACCACTGAATACGATTAATATCTAAAGTATCTGTTTATATAATTGATTCAGTAACTTCCTATGTGGGCCCGTGGTAATTATAGACCGCCATCGAGATATTTATAATCAATAGTTGATAGTCTACAACTGGATTTCACGCTAAAATAGCAACATTATTTTTCGCGAAATTGAAGGTTCATATGGCATATATACCGAAGAATTACACCCGTCTGGAGAGTGGTTATCGGGAGAAAGCACTGAAAATTTTCCCATGGGTTTGTGGTAAATGTTCGCGAGAGTTTGTTTATTCCAATCTGCGAGAATTGACGGTTCACCATATTGATCATGATCATAGTAACAATCCCGAAGATGGCAGCAATTGGGAGATGTTATGTCTTTTTTGCCATGATCATGAACACTCTAAATACACTGAAGCGGATCAATATGGTTCAACAGTGATAGCAGGCGATGACGCCCAGAATGATCAGGGGGTAGCAACCCACAATCCATTCGCAAACCTAAAGTCATTGATGAAAAAATAAGCCTGTTTGGTCGCGAAATTAATAGCGACCAATATTGCTTAATGAGCATGGTTTGGTTAAAAACCCAATAATTGCCGGTATGAACGATGCTCCTGCTGTTCTGGCAATAATCCTAGTTTGTCAGCTAAATGTTGGCATTCAGTCTCCAAACTATTAAGCGCCGCTGCATCATCAGTCATGATGGCGATTTCAGCAAAGTCACCAAGCCCTGCCAAATTATCCAGCGTGACGTGAAACTTCCCAATAAAATAGATACTCCGTTGTTTTTCCAGTGTAAATGCAGGTTGATACCCTAAAGTGCCCAACATGCTTTTCACTTTATCGATATCTTCAATATTGCTGGCTTCACAGCGCTCTGATCCTGGTCCTTTGATTATCCATAAGCGAATACCAGATGGATTCATCTCCCGTAAAACCATACTGATCTTGTTCGCCGCCAAATCACCACCGTTAGCTTCCAGATAGATATCTTTTTCATGATTATTAAGGGTAAATGGTGTGGCTTGATATATTTTCAGTTGTTCATGTAATTGGTCGATATTCGATATATGGTACTTTAACTCAACTTCATATTTACCAACAAAATGCTCACTCATAAAATACCTTACTGATCCGTGTAATGATTAAGTCCGATCCTATACCTCATCGTACAATGATCAAAATTATTATCAAAATATTGAGGGAGCTAGCAAGCCCATATTTATCGAATCACTGCCTGACTAAATCATTAATATTGTTAATACTTGAGCGGTGATAATAATTATGACTGAAAGCCGTTTAAGTACTAATAATGTGAGGCAGCTCACAAAGCAAACGATTTATCGAGAAAGCCTCTCCTGCCTCATGTTTACTTCATGGCACTAATATATCTGTTTCATATGAATCTGAACACGGGTGTAATGCCCAATGATATAAAAAGTCAATGTCACTACAGAGAACCGCACCAATGAATCACGCCAATGATGAAAAAACGCAAACCTTGTTGAATCAATTACAGCAGATTGTGGGTGCACGTTACTTGCTCACCAGCGAACGGCAAACCGAGCGATATCGTAGGGGGTTCCGGTCCGGAGTAGGAGCAGCCCTCGCAGTCGTATTCCCTTCAACGTTATGGCAGCAATGGCAGCTACTACAACTCTGTGTGGCTGCCGATACTATTGTTATCATGCAAGCAGCAAATACCGGGTTGACTGAAGGTTCCACACCCAGCGGCAATGATTACGACAGACCGATTGTCATACTGAATACTTTACGCCTCAATCAAATTCAATTATTGAATGATGGAAAACAAGTCATTGGTTTTCCTGGTAGCACTCTGAATCAGTTGGAGAAATTGCTGAAACCTTATGAGCGTGAACCGCATTCGGTGATTGGTTCATCTTGTATCGGCGCTTCCGTAGTTGGCGGTATTTGTAATAACTCGGGGGGATCTTTGGTCCAACGAGGGCCGGCATACACTGAAATGGCACTGTATGCACAAATTGATGCGCAAGGTGAATTACAGTTAATTAATCACTTAGGGATCAATTTAGGCAATACACCAGAAGAAATTCTGCAATGTCTGGAACGAGGTAAATACCGAGCCAGTGATATTATGCAGGGTACACAACAAACCTCAGACCACGAATATGCCACTCGAGTGCGAGATATTGATGCGCCGACCCCTTCCCGCTTTAATGCCGATCCCAGACGATTATTTGAAGCTTCTGGATGTGCCGGTAAATTAGCGGTATTTGCAGTGCGGTTGGATACCTTTCCAAGTGAAAAACAGCAGCAAGTCTTTTATATCGGCACCAATCAAACTCAGGTATTGACTGAATTACGTCGTGCTATTTTACGTGACTTCAAGCACTTACCGGTAGCTGGTGAATATATGCATCGCGATATTTTTGATATTGCCGAAGTGTACGGCAAAGATACTTTTGTGATGATCAATAGTATGGGTACCAATAACATCCCCCGCTTTTTTACCTTAAAAGGTAAAATTGATGCCCGCCTAAGTAAAGTTCCTTTTCTTATCGACCACTTAACTGATCGGATAATGCAGGGTTTCAGCCAGATACTGCCTAATCATTTACCTAAACGCCTTAAGATGTATCGTAATAAATATGAGCATCATCTGATGCTTAAAATGTCAGGCAGAGGCATAGAGGAAGCACAGCAATTTTTGAAAACCTTTTTTGCCACTGCTGAGGGTAACTTTATCACCTGCACCGCTGAGGAGGGTAAAAAGGCGTTTTTACACCGATTTGCAGCCGCAGGTGCAGCGGTGCGCTATCACGCGGTTCACGCCGACAAAGTGGAAGATATTCTGGCACTGGATATTGCTTTACGACGCAATGAAGAGCAGTGGTTTGAGACACTTCCGCCAGAAATAGATCAATGTCTGGTCGCCAAGCTCTATTATGGCCATTTCCTGTGCCATGTTTTCCATCAGGATTATATTGTGAAGAAAGGCGTCGATACCCAAGCATTAAAACAAAAGATGCTGGCACTATTGAGTGACAAAGGTGCGGAATACCCAGCTGAGCATAATGTCGGGCATCTTTATATAGCAAAACCCACATTGAAGGCCTTTTATCAGCAGATAGATCCAACCAATAGCTTTAATCCGGGGATCGGCAAAACTTCAAAATTAAAATACTGGCAAGAAAAATGACGGCACTGAGAGTGATACCCATCTATCGCATAATACCTGTCGCATTGAATAAAGTGTCATACCAGTGCCAGACATATATTGTCGCCATTCAGACTAAAGCTATAGGAAGAATTTACAGCCCTGGCTGCAGACTCCGCCATTCAATTCTCTTGTGATGCTTATTCTAAGACCTGAGCTAGGCGTGCCTGGCTATCTTTTTGTTGGCGGTAACTTTTCGCCGCACCGGGTATTGGCGCGGCTTTGCCAGTTTCCATCCAGCTACGTAGGCGGTTTGCATCAGCAAAATGGGTATATTTGCCAAAAGCATCTAACACGACGAGTGCCACGGGACGACTGCCAATGACAGTACGCATCGCCAGGCAGTGCCCAGCCTGATTAGTAAAACCTGTTTTTGTTAGCTGAATATTCCATTTATCATTATAAACCAAATGGTTAGTGTTACGGAAAGGCAGTGTGTAATTGGGCTCACGGAAAGTAGCCATTTTCTCTGTCGTGGTACTCAACTGCCCAATCAGCGGATACTGTTTGGTCGCTATCAATAGTTTTGTCAGGTCACGTGCAGTGGATACATTATTAATCGATAGGCCAGTGGGTTCGGTATAACGTGTTCTCGTCATTCCCAAAGATTTAGCTTTCGCATTCATTGCGTTAATAAATGCGTTATAGCCACCTGGGTAGTGATGAGCCAAGCTGGCCGCAGCACGGTTTTCTGACGACATCAATGCCAGCAGCAGCATATCTTTGCGGCTAATTTCACTGTTTACACGTACTCGCGAAAACACCCCTTTCATCTCTTTAGTTTGATGAATATCGATCGAAATAATTTCATCCAGCGGCAATTTAGCATCCAATACCACCATTGCTGTCATTAGTTTGGTGATTGACGCGATCGGTACGACCTCATCTGGATTATTAGCATAAATGACTTTATTTGTTTGTAGGTCAACCACCATTGCACTCCCGGACGCCAGCTCCAGGGGGGCTTTCCCTTTAGTTTCAGTCGTTCCGCCACTGGCGACGGCTAAAGGAGCAGCACTGATACCAGTAGATAAAAGCAAAATACTTAAAAGTGCAGAACGGATTTTCACATGCATGTTCATCAGCTTAAATAGGTTATTGGGAGTGGTTGTGGTTGATCCAGCGCATTATAAATTACAGTAATGCCCTTCGCATCACACATTCTTCAAATGATTGTTACAAAGATTAAAGCTGACTAATCACTGCCCAAAGGTAAACATTTCTCAGTGATAACAGGGTATGCCGTGATTGAAAGGTCTATTTTGAACGATAGCGGTTGTTTATAAAACAATCAAGACCCGCTAGATATACCTTGGTTGGGGAGATCAATTTAAGTAGATTATATGGCGGTGAGGTAAATTAGCGCAGCCATTAGCCGCAGAAACCTAAACAAGGTCTCAATAGTAGTAAAAAAAATCCTGCTAAATTAATTATTAACTTATAATTGTCAGAATGATTTTTTTATAATTCGGATTTATAGGCATTACTATGGGAACAACAATTTTTGGTATTATCTTTGGTGTATTTTTGATCGCGGCAGGTTTAGCTGATATTCATGATGAAAATCTAGCATCACTGACATTCTGGGTTGATGCTTTACTGATTCTTGTTGGCGCGGTATTCCTGCTAGGAATTGCTAAATTTATCGGGCGCAAGAAGAGATAGCTATACGCTGTCATTGATAACAAAAGGCGTGTAATACGTCTTTTATTAGCATGTCTATATGCTATTTAATTGTTATTACAAACAGCCAAAATTTATAGCAGGATATTAATTCGAAATTTAATCATTAATATTTAAAATGTTTACCTCTACTTTGGTACTTTCAGGAGTAGGCATATTTCGTGTATCATACCTCACTGTACGAGCATACTCACTCTGTCTATCCTTATGCTAAATAAAGATATTATATTATTACGTCATAGTTATTGACCTTTATAGTGCAACCACATTAAGAAGGAACTTATTGATGAAAAAAAACACAGTTACATTAATGTTATTTATGGCCGGTGTAATGGAAGCTGGCTGTGCATCTGCCAATGAAATTACGTTATGGCGCGAGCCAGCGCCTGTGGTAAGAGAAGGGAAATATTACAGCCTTATCGTTGATCGAGGCGATCTACAAAAAGCAGTCAAAAGTAGTAATAACGACTATCTCTTTTCTGAGAAAGGGAGTGGCGTTAAGCCTTTAGTGCTTATCGGCACCCCAATTGAGATTTCAGCGTTTTTGATTAAAAACGAGACACGTGGTATCGAAAACAATATTAAAGATCTTCCTGATATTTATATGGGCATCACAAATTATGTGCCACATAAGCGCTTTAGCGGCTTATTCCCGCTACATGACTTGTTAAGCAAGAGTGTCGAGCAGGCGTTAAAATTCGTTCCGGCAGGCACTATTTTAACCGATGCCGCTGGTATGCCTTCTGATATAAATGAAATGTATCAGGTTATTAAGCATTTAAGCCATAAAGAGAAAGCAGAAGGTAAAGTGCTTTATGTTAAGTTCAGCTATCTTCCAGAAGATGGAATGAAAAAAGTGGGTAGTAAAACGGTAAGCTTCGGTAAAATTCTTAAAAAAATTCGACTTGAAGATCATTAATAGCTAAGAAATAGGACTGTTGCAAACACGCACAGTTAATCCGTTTGCAACAGCGTTTACTTTCACATTCCCGCGCGGGACAAGTAATTACTGAATTATTGAGCACTAACACTGAATAGATATCTGCAAATCTAGATGTCTGTCAATCAAATACGCTGAATAGATAATGCAATATCTTTCGAGGTTTTTAACGCACGTATTTCACTGAATAAATTCGTCGCTTCGGGATACTCTTTACGCAGATAACCTAACCACTGTTTGATGCGCGCCACATGATACAAACCGGTATCGCCCTGCTTTTCCAACTGCACATATTTTTGCAGTAATTTGACCACTTCCGGCCACGGCATACGCGGTTCGTTATACTTAACAACTCGACTCAGATTAGGCACATTCAGCGCACCGCGCCCTAGCATCACCGCATCACAGCCAGTGACACTCATGCACTCTTGAGCGCTCTGGTAATCCCAGATTTCACCATTGGCGATCACCGGAATAGTGAGGCGCTGACGGATTTCACCAATTGCTTGCCAATTGATCCGTTCAGCCTGATAGCCATCTTCTTTGGTTCGGCCATGCACTGCCAGTTCGGTCGCACCGGCTTGCTGCACAGCATCGGCAATTTCAAACTGACGATCACCAGAATCCCAACCTAAGCGGATTTTGACAGTAACAGGTAAATGCGCCGGTACCGCTTCACGCATCGCTTTTGCCCCCTGATAAATCAGTTCAGGATCTTTTAGCAACGTGGCCCCACCGCCACTGCCGTTGACCAGTTTTGAAGGACAACCACAGTTTAAATCTACGCCATATGAGCCAAGTTCAACTGCACGAGCCGCGTTTTCCGCCAGCCAATTTGGATACTGGCCCAGTAATTGGATACGAACTAATGTGCCTGACTGCGTACGGCTTTGATTATGCAACTCTGGGCACAGGCGGTAGAAGGATTTTGCCGGCAAGAGTTGATCGACCACCCGCAAGAACTCGGTGATACAAAGGTCATAATCATTCACTTCACTGAGTAATTGGCGCACCAGTGAATCTAATACACCTTCCATCGGTGCCAATATTACCCGCATGCTAATTATCCTGATCCATTATCCGTACCATCACACTTAGCGGCCCTGACTATAAATTCCACTCAGTATAACTGCAAAAAAGATCGGCAATAATACGGGGGAATAGTGGCGTAAAACAAGGAATAACGGCTTGGTTGCGGTGATTGAGATGAAAAAAAACCGCCTCAAAGAAGCGGTTTCATCAGCAAATAGCATTTACAGCTTATTCGCCCGGATTGCGGCTACGTCCGCGAGAGGACGGGCCAGCTGGACGGCGTTGACCATCAGCCTGGCTGCGCGGACGGCTGTTACGGCTATCGCCGCGACCTGCTGCACCACCACCATTTTGTGGACGACCCGCACTGCTACCACGGCCCATACCAGGACGTTGCGCACCACGGCCCTGACGACCATTTTGAATCGGATCAGCTTTAATGCTTGGGTCCGGCTCATAGCCTTCCAGTGCAATGCGTGGAATTTCACGTTTCAGTAAACGTTCGATATCACGCAGTAGTTTGTGCTCATCAACGCAAACCAGTGAAATCGCTTCACCGGTACGCTCCGCACGACCAGTACGCCCAATACGGTGCACGTAATCTTCTGGTACGTTCGGCAACTCATAGTTAACCACATGAGGTAACTGATCGATATCCAGACCACGTGCAGCGATATCAGTCGCTACCAGCACCCGGATTTTGCCATCTTTAAAATCAGCCAGTGCACGAGTACGTGCGCCCTGGCTCTTATTGCCGTGAATAGCGGCGGCAGTGATGCCGTCTTTATTCAGCTGTTCAGCCAAATGGTTCGCGCCGTGCTTAGTGCGGTTAAACACCAACACTTGCTGCCAGTTGCCTTCGCCAATCATCTGAGACAGCAACTCACGTTTGCGGTTTTTATCCACAAAATGAACGCTTTGGGTGATTTGCTCAGAAGCCGTATTACGGCGAGCCACTTCAACCGAGACCGGGTTGTGCAACAGCTTGCTGGCCAAACCTTTAATCTCATCAGAGAAGGTGGCGGAGAACAGCAGATTCTGGCGTTTAGCTGGCAGTTTAGCCAATACACGACGAATATCGTGAATAAAGCCCATATCCAACATGCGGTCAGCTTCGTCCAACACCAAAATCTCAATCTTGGAGAGGTCAACAGCGTTCTGATGTTCCAGATCCAGTAAGCGGCCTGGGGTGGCGACCAGGATATCGACGCCACCACGCAATTTCATCATCTGTGGGTTAATGCTAACGCCACCAAATACCACCAGCGAACGCAGCTTCAGGTATTTGCTGTAACTCTGTACGTTTTCGTCAATCTGCGCAGCCAGTTCACGGGTTGGCGTTAAAATCAACGCGCGCACCGGGCGACGACCTTTAATTGGTTCTTGGTTCTGGTTAAGCAGTTGCAACAGCGGCAAGGTGAAACCCGCCGTTTTACCGGTACCGGTTTGTGCACTGGCCATTAAATCACGGCCTTCCAGTACCACAGGGATTGCCTGACGCTGTATTGGCGTCGGCACAAGATAGCCCTGCTCTTCAACAGCACGCAGGATGTCGGCGTTTAGGCCGAGAGAATCAAATGACATATTACGAGAAGCTCCAGATCTTCCCAATCCCGGCGATATCGTCAGGTGCAGTTTCAAGGGAAGATTATCAGACGAGGCATGAATTGAGGCATTACCACGAGGATTGGCACAAACTGCAGTGCACCATTGCGGCTGATTATAACAGATGTTTAGCAAGAAAAGGGATATTTACACGTTTATTCAGTTTTTTAATGCGACATACCTCAGAAAAACTGACTTATTACTGGCTATTAATCCAGCTCAGCTCACAAAAATAGGGCTTTGACGCGCCATAACTTTACAGACTCTCAAGGTGAGCCTAAAGTTAATCATATGATTGATTTATTCTTTGCCAGTCTATTAATATTGGCGTAAATGATATTGGTATAAAACCCGTTGACCGAGTAGGGAGCCTATGTCCCATTCCACCCCTCATGCCGTAACATCATCTGTGCCAGTGACCAGCCGTGGTGAGCAAGCACGTCAGCAATTGATTCAGGCAGCAACCGAACTATTCGGTGAACTGGGCCTGAAAGGCGCGACGACACGAGATATTGCACAGCGGGCGGGTCAGAACATCGCCGCCATCACTTACTATTTCAACTCCAAAGAGGGTTTGTATCTGGCGGTGGCTCAGCAAATTGCTGATTTTATCCAGCAGGCGTTTTCGCCATTGGCGCAGGAGATTAACCAATTCCTCCAGCGCCCCCTTCAGGATCAAACGGCCGAGCAACAGTTGCACTATATTCGCCGTGGATTACTGGAATTCAGCCACTTAATGACACAGCCAGAAACCTTAAATATAAGCAAAATCATGGCGCGCGAGCAACTTTCGCCCAGTGAGGCCTACCCGCTGATTCATGCTCAAGCCATTGCCCCATTACACCAAAAATTGAACCTGCTACTGGCCGCATTCATTGGCGCTGATCCCAGTGCGACTAAAACCATTCTTCATACCCATGCATTGATTGGTGAGGTTTTAGCTTTTCGTATGGGGCGGGAGACGATCCGCCGACAAGCGGGTTGGCAGGAGATGGGCCAGGCTGAAATTGAGATGATTAATCAGGTACTTATCGAACATATTGACCTGCTTCTTTATGGATTGCGGGCCAAGGCATCCACGTGAAATTGCACCATTTTTTCCATAAAGATCATAACTGTGATGATAAAAATCAGTAACAGATAGGGAGCATTATGAATCGCAAGAAGATTATAGTGGCCGTTGTTGTTATCGCCCTGTTGGCGGCGATGGCTTACGGATGGAGTTATTATCGTCAGCAACACGACTCATCATTAACCTTATACGGCAATGTGGATATCCGCACGGTGAATCTGGGCTTTCGAGTCGGTGGCCGTCTGGCATCACTGGCGGTGGATGAAGGGGATGAGATCCAGCCGGGGCAACTGCTGGGGAAACTGGATGACGGCCCTTATCTCAATGCGCTCAAACAGGCGCAAGCCAATGTGCAAAGTGCGCAGGCACAGCTGGCATTGCTGAAAGCGGGCTACCGCGACGAAGAGATAGCGCAGGTGAAATCTGAGGTTTCCCAACGTGAGGCCGCCTTCAGTTACGCCGATAGCTTCCTGAAACGGCAACAGGGGTTGTGGGCCAGCAAAGCCACCTCCGCTAACGAGCTGGAAAATGCCCGCACCGCGCGTAATCAGGCGCAGGCCAATCTGCAAGCGTCGAAAGATAAGCTCGCTCAATATTTAAGTGGTAACCGTCCACAAGAAATTGCTCAGGCCGAGGCCAATCTGGCCCAGGCTGAGGCTGAACTGGCCCAAGCCCAGCTCAATCTGCAAGACACCACCCTACTCTCCCCATCAGCAGGCACTGTGTTGACCCGTGCGGTTGAACCGGGGACCATTTTATCCGCCAGCAATACTGTCTTTACCCTCTCACTGACCGATCCGGTCTGGGTGCGCGCCTATGTCAGCGAGCGCAACTTAGATAAAGCCATCCCCGGTACACAGGTGGAAGTTTTCACCGATGGACGCCCGGATAAGCCCTATCACGGCAAGATAGGTTTCGTGTCGCCGACCGCCGAATTTACCCCTAAAAGTGTCGAAACGCCGGATTTGCGCACCGACCTGGTTTATCGCTTGCGAATTATCATCACAGACGCTGATGAGTCGCTACGACAAGGTATGCCGGTCACCGTCCGTTTTGCACAACCTTAAGGCGGCATAAGCGATGAATGGAATCCAGCATCTCATTACTCTGGATGGCGTTGAAAAGCGCTTCCCCGGACTGGAAAGCCCTGCTGTCGCCAGCCTGACGACGGAGATCCGCAGTGGCGCGGTCACCGGTTTAGTCGGGCCAGATGGGGCCGGTAAAACCACCTTGCTGCGTATGTTGGCCGGCTTACTCAAACCCAGTCAGGGCAAGATAACAGTCGTGGGCCTCGATCCACTGGAAAACGATCGACAGTTACACTCAATTCTCGGCTATATGCCGCAGAAGTTTGGTTTATATGAAGATCTCACGGTGATGGAGAACCTGACGCTATATGCCGATCTGCGCGGGGTGATCGGCGAACAACGCCGCCAGACATTTGAACGCCTGCTAACCTTTACTGATTTGACCCGCTTTACTGAACGATTAGCGGGCAAACTGTCCGGCGGGATGAAACAGAAGCTGGGTCTGGCCTGTACTCTGGTCGGTCAACCTAAAGTTTTGCTCCTTGATGAGCCGGGGGTGGGGGTCGACCCCATCTCGCGCCGCGAGTTATGGCGCATGGTGCATGAGCTGGCGAGCGACGGTATGCTCATCCTCTGGAGCACCTCCTATTTGGATGAAGCGGAGCAGTGCCGCGAAGTCTTGCTGCTGAATGAGGGCAAATTGCTGTATAGCGGTGCGCCGCAGCGTCTAACCCAGCGCATGAGTGGCCGGACAATTTTGGTGGCAGCCCAAACGGGCACCCACCGCAAACTGTTGCAACACGCCCTCACCTTGCCACAGGTCAGTGACGGGGTTATTCAGGGGAGATATGTGCGGTTGATCCTCAAACCGGAGGTCGATCACCGCCAACTACTGCCCCTGCTCAATCAGCCCAATGCCGAGATGATGGAGGCTGAACCCCGCTTTGAAGATGCCTTTATCGACTTGTTGGGCGGTGGCCCGGCCAGTGAGTCGGCACTGGCGAAAATCATGCCGAAAGTGGAAGGCAGCCACGATGAAATGGTAATTGAAGCCCAAGAGTTAACCAAAAAATTTGGTGATTTCGCCGCCACCGACCATGTGAATTTTAAGGTGAAGCGCGGTGAGATTTTTGGCTTACTTGGGCCAAATGGTGCCGGTAAATCAACCACCTTTAAAATGATGTGTGGCCTGCTGGTGCCAAGTTCCGGTAATGCATTGGTGCTGGGAATGGATCTGAAAACCAGCTCCGGTAAGGCGCGGCAACATTTGGGCTATATGGCGCAAAAATTCTCGCTGTACGGCAATCTGACGGTTGAACAAAATCTAAAATTTTTCTCTGGCGTTTATGGCCTGCGGGGCAAAACGCAGCGCGACAAAATAGCAGATATGACCTCAGCCTTTAATTTTACGCCAATTCTTAAGCAAACACCGGACTCGCTGCCACTAGGGTTTAAGCAGCGGCTAGCGCTGGCCTGCGCCTTGATGCATGAACCGGATATCTTGTTTCTTGATGAGCCAACGTCAGGGGTCGACCCGCTGACTCGCCGCGAATTCTGGCTACATATCAATGGGATGGTCGATAAAGGGGTGACCGTCATGGTCACCACCCACTTTATGGATGAAGCGGAGTACTGCGACCGAATCGGGCTGGTTTACCGTGGCAAAATTATTGCGGCGGGCACACCAGATGAGCTAAAGCAGCAGGTGGCCACTGATGAGATCCTTAACCCATCAATGGAAGAGGCATTTATCGGGTTGGTTCAGCGTTATGACCAACAAAACGATCAGGAGCAATCGTCATGACCGAGCCACATCCATTACCGATAACGTCGGCAAATACATCGTCGGTAAATGAAGGCGAAACTTATCAGGACACTGGTTTTTCCTGGCGTCGTCTGCGAGCCTTATGCCGGAAAGAGACCCGCCAAATTCTGCGTGACCCCAGCAGTGGGCTGATTGCCTTCGTCATCCCGCTGCTGCTGCTATTTATTTTTGGCTATGGCATCAACCTGGACTCCAGCAAACTGCACCTCGGCATTTTAATGGAGCAGCAGAGCAAACCGGCGCAGGATCTGGCGAACGCCTTTGCCAGCTCACCCTATATTACGCCGCAAATCAGTGATAATCGTCCGGCACTGATTCAGGCAATGCAAGCGGGGAAAATTCGCGGCTTAATCGTCATTCCAAATGATTTTGCCGAGCAACTGGCGCGGCCAGAGAGTCAAGCGCCGATCCAGGTGATTACCGATGGCAGCGAGCCAAACACCGCCAACTTTGTGCAAGGCTACGCGCAAGGCGTGTGGCAACTCTGGCAGCAACAACAGGCGCAAAATCTGGGGCAAAAAAATGATCCGCTGATTGAGGTGCAGGTACGTTATTGGTTTAACCCCGCCGCCATCAGCCGACACTTCATTATTCCCGGCGCGATCACCATTATTATGACGGTCATTGGTGCAATTCTGACCTCACTGGTGATCGCCCGTGAATGGGAGCGCGGCACCATGGAGGCGCTGCTGTCAACTCAGGTAACGCGCAGCGAACTACTGCTGTCAAAGCTTATCCCCTATTACGTCCTCGGCATGATAGCCATGACACTCTGCATGGTGGTGGCGGTGTTTATCCTGGGCGTGCCCTATCGCGGCTCACTGTGGATATTGTTCGTCATGACCAGCCTGTTTTTAGCCAGCACGCTGGGAATGGGGCTGCTGATTTCGACCATCACCCGCAATCAATTCAATGCGGCCATGGTGGCACTGAACGCCGCATTTCTGCCGGCGGTGATGCTGTCGGGCTTTATTTTCGAAATTGACAGTATGCCCGCGATAGTGCGCGCTGTGACCTATATCATTCCTGCCCGCTACTTTGTCAGCAGCCTGCAAACCCTATTCCTGGCGGGAAATATCGGCACCGTTTTGGTGGTTAATCTCCTGTTCCTCATCGCCTCAGCGGTTGTGTTTATCGGCCTGACGGCATGGAAAACACAACGCAGATTAGATTAAGCATCGGTGAGATTAAAAGAAGGAAGCAAAATATGTTTCATCGCCTCTACACATTGATTATCAAAGAGTTGCAGTCGCTACTACGCGAGCCGCAAACCCGCGCGATATTAATCATGCCGGTGATATTACAGGTGATCTTATTCCCGTTCGCCGCCACTTTGGAAGTGACCAACGCCACTATCGCCATTTACAGCGAAGATAGCGGCAAAGCCTCGGTGGAACTCACTCAGCGCTTGGCGAAAGCCGAAGCATTTTCCCATGTGTTACTACTGCACAACCCACAAGAGATCCAACCGGTGATTGATAACCAGAAAGCGCTGCTGTTAATTCGCTTCCCGGAACAATTCAGTGCGGATTTGGCGAACGGTAAAACCACTCAGTTACAGTTAGTGCTGGATGGACGCAGCTCTAATAGTGCTCAGATTGCGGCGAACTACATTCAGCAAATCGTGCGTGATTACCAGCTAGAGCTAACCGCTGGCCAAATTAAGCCCAATAACAGTGAGTTAGTAATTCGAAATTGGTATAACCCGAATCTGGACTACAAATGGTTTGTGGTTCCGTCATTGATTGCGATGATAACCACCATCGGCGTACTGATTGTGACTGCACTCTCTGTGGCGCGTGAGCGCGAGCAAGGCACACTGGAACAGTTGCTGGTTTCCCCACTGACCACCTGGCAGATTTTTATCGGCAAGGCCGTTCCGGCGCTGATTGTTGCCGCCTTCCAGGCAAGTATCGTGTTGTTTATTGGTATCTTTTTCTACCAAATCCCGTTTGCCGGTTCACTGGCACTATTTTACGGCACTATGCTGCTCTATGGTTTGTCATTAGTGGGTTTTGGCTTGCTAATCTCATCGCTGTGCTCCACTCAACAGCAGGCATTTATCGGCGTGTTTGTATTTATGATGCCGGCGATCCTACTTTCTGGTTATGTCTCGCCAGTAGAGAACATGCCGGTTTGGCTACAAAACATCACTTGGATCAATCCTATTCGTCACTTTACTGATATCACCAAACAGATTTATCTCAAGGATGCCAGTTTCGATATTATCTGGCACAGTTTGTGGCCGCTATTGGTGATCACCGCCACGACGGGGAGTGCGGCGTATGGGATGTTCAGGCGGAAAATAGCCTAAGGGGTTAAGTTTAGCTGGCAGGGGAACAACTCTGGTTTCAGTTGATATTTGGCTCAAAAAACAAAGGACACCAGATTGGTGTCCTTCTTCAAACCTCAAGCCACCAGCTTAAACTGGCGACGCCTTATTAACGACGGTTGCCGAAAATCCGCAACAACATCAGGAACAGGTTGATAAAATCAAGATACAGGGTCAATGCGCCGACGATAGAGTATTTGCGGAAGCTATCTTTATCATTAGCATCTAACTGTGCACCCATATTTTTCAGCTTCTGGGTGTCATACGCGGTCAAGCCAACAAACACCAACACGCCGATATAGGTGACTGCCCACATTAAAGCGGGGCTTTTTAGCCAGATATTAACAACCGATGCCAAAACGATACCAATCAGGCCCATAAACAGCATGCTGCCCATGCCGCTCAAATCGCGCTTGGTGGTGTAACCGTAGAAGCTCATCGCGCCAAACATGCCCGCACAAATGATAAAGGTGCTGGCTATGGAAGCACCGGTATACATGATCAATACACTGGAGAGTGTCAGACCCGTTAACGCGGAATAGAGCATAAACAAGCTGGTTGCCATCGAACCACTCAGGCGATTAACCATGCCAGAAATCACAAACACCAAACCTAACTGAGCAATAATCAGCCCGAAAAAGGTGATTTGGCTAGAGAAGATAAAGTTAAGTGCCGCAGGGGTATTCGCTGCGTACCAGGCGACAACCGCCGTTAATAACAGACCACAGGTCATCCAGCCGTATACCTGCGCCATATATGCCTGAATGCCAGTGTTGGCACGTTCGACAATAGAACCATTAGAGCGTGGATAGCGATCCATGGTAGTTACCTTATGCATATAAATAATGAAACAGGCTATCAATTGACAGCCCACCGACTCTTTTAGGTTACCACAGAACTACCCTAAACAAGGGAGTAAAAATAGGTATTTAGCGCTGATCTTTACATGGGTTTACGTACGATTTACCAGCGCCCGGCGGCAGCATGATCACTGTCCCGCGATTCAACCCAACGTTCACCCTGCGCAGTAGCTTCTCGCTTCCAAAAAGGCGCACGCGTTTTAAGGTAATCCATAATGAATTCAGCTGCATCAAACGCCATGCCACGATGAGCACTGGTCACGCCGACAAAGACGATTTCATCACCAGGGAACAGTGGCCCGACGCGGTGGATCACGGCGACCCGCTGCAGGGTCCAACGGCTGCGAGCCTCGGCAATAATGTCAGCCAGGGCTTTTTCTGTCATGCCGGGGTAGTGTTCCAGCGTCAATGCACTGACACTCTCACCCAAATTGTGGTTGCGCACTTTGCCGGTAAAGGTCACCACTGCACCGTCTTCATCACACTGCGATAACCAATGATATTCATCGCCGACGTTAAACACTTCAGGCCCAACGTAAATTCGCGTGTGATCCATCATCAACCCCCTGTTACCGGTGGGAAGAAGGCCACTTCATCACCCGCCACCAGTGGATGCTGGGCGCTAACCAATGATTGGTTCACCGCCGTGAGCAACTTGCCCTCTTCAAGTGCTAACTGCCAGCGTTCACCCCGTTGACACAGCGACTGTCGCAGTGCTTCGACGGTGGGAAACTCTGCGGCCAGTTGTAGGCGGTCGGTCCCCACCAATTCACGTATTTGAGCAAAAAAGAGGATCTGAATCATGGGTTCACCTTAAAATCGCCGGATTTCCCGCCACTTTTCGCCAGCAGGCGAACCGGGCCAATTATCATATCTTTTTGTACCGCTTTGCACATATCGTAAATGGTCAGCGCCGCCACTGAAGCCGCCGTCAGGGCTTCCATTTCAACTCCGGTTTTACCGGTCAGGCGACAGCAGGACTCAATACGCACCCGGTTGTGCTCTGGCTGTGCTTCCAGTTGGACCTCCACTTTGGTCAGCAGTAGTGGATGACACAGGGGGATCAGTTCCCAAGTGCGCTTGGCGGCTTGGATGCCGGCAATTCGTGCAGTGGCAAACACGTCACCTTTGTGGTGGCTACCCTCAATAATCATTGCCAGTGTCGCCGCCTGCATCTCAACAAAAGCTTCCGCACGCGCTTCGCGCACGGTCTCGGCTTTGGCGGACACATCCACCATGTGAGCTTCGCCTGCGGCGTTGATGTGGGTCAGTTGTGTCATAAGTCAATCCTTAGTGCTGACGTTTTAGGGCATCAGCCACCAATAAACGATAAGTTCTGCGTAATGCCGCTATTGCCCTGATGCAAAAAATGGGTCTGCTTCTTGGTTTGCAGTGCACTCTGGATCCGCGCCATCAACTCATCTTGCTGGTCGTCGCTACCCAGCAGATCACGCAGCGTAATGCCCTGTTCGCCAAATAAGCATAGATGCAGATTCCCTAGCGCTGAAACACGCAAGCGGTTACAGCTGGCGCAGAACTCTTTTTCATACGGCATAATCAGCCCCACTTCCCCCAAGTAATCAGGGTGATGGAATACCTGAGCCGGGCCATCACTGCGCGCACGCTCTTTCTGCTGCCAACCTTGCTGGAGTAATTGCTGGCGAATGACGCCACCGGAGAGATGATGCTTGCGGAACAGATTACCGCCTTCGCCGGTTTCCATCAGTTCAATAAATCGCAGTTGGATCGGTCGCGGTTTTATCCAATTAAGGAAGGCGCTCAAATTGCGATCGTTGACATCGCGCATCAGCACGGCATTGATTTTGACTTTGTCAAAACCGGCCTCAAAGGCCGCATCAATGCCTTGCATGACTTGATGAAATTTATCTTGCCCAGTGATGGCATGAAATTGCCGTGGATCGAGGCTATCGACACTGACGTTAATCGCCGTCAGCCCTGCTTCCCGCCATTGTGCAGCATCACGCGCTAAACGGTAACCATTGGTGGTCACCGCCAATGTGCGGATCGCAGGATTTTGCCGGATAGTGGCAATAATATCGGTGAAATCACGCCGCATAGAGGGTTCACCGCCGGTTAAGCGGATTTTTTCTGTGCCCAACAGAGCAAAGGCACGGCTAACGCGGCTTATTTCGTCAAGGTTCAGAAAACTTTTTAGCCCGTCGGGGCGATAGCCATCCGGCAGGCAGTAGGTGCAGCGAAAGTTGCACACGTCGGTGATCGATAGGCGCAAATAATAGAACTTGCGCGCAAATGCGTCAGTAAGTTGTACCATAACACCTTTCCAAATACGGGAGATGCAGGCATTTCTACCTCGCACCCTGGTGGCTAAAGCCACGGCCAGAGCATCATATTGCCGGTAAACGAAAAGCGTATTCGCGACACGGGACAACGTAGACACCAAGGCTAGGAGTTTATGTTCAGTCACAGTTTGCGTACTGCAGCTGAACCATGGTTTTAAAAAGTGGAGTCAATAACAGCAGCAACACGCTAAAAACCCTACTTTTCCTCAAGATTCTAACGCTAAAACGACAGGATAGCCAATCGCAGTTTTTCGCTATATATTTTAATATACAACGACTTAACTAATACACCCATCAGTAATGATACTCATTTAACTGGCGGCTAATACCTTGTTTAAAATCACGAAAATTATAGCTTTTATCGCGTTGTCGCGACAAATCCGTTAACTTATGCAGCAATTCCACCATTAGCGATACCCAATAGATTTCAAGGTGCACAAAGGCACCTACAATTTAAAAGATGGCGGGTATCCGTAATTAGAACCAAGCAACAATATTTAGACAGGAAAAATATGCGAAATCGCACATTAGCGGATCTCGATCGGGTGGTTGCATTAGGCGGCGGTCATGGACTGGGCCGAGTGATGTCAGCCCTCTCCCCTTTAGGCTCGCGCCTGACAGGTATTGTTACCACCACCGATAATGGCGGTTCGACCGGGCGCATACGCCGTTCAGAAGGCGGAATTGCCTGGGGCGATACCCGAAACTGCCTTAATCAATTGATTACTGAGCCAAGTGTGGCGTCTGCAATGTTCGAATACCGATTTACCGGTAATGGTGAATTGGCGGGTCACAATCTGGGAAACCTAATGCTCAAAGCACTGGATCATCTTAGTATCCGGCCAATTGAAGCTATCAATCTGGTGCGTAGTTTGCTGAAAGTGGATTCCTGGCTCATCCCGATGTCCGAACACCCGGTAGATTTGCTGGCTATCGATAGTGAAGGACACCCGGTTTATGGTGAGGTGAATATCGACCAATTGGCTCAGATGCCGCAAGAGATGCTGTTGTCACCTCATGTCCACGCGACGCGGGAGGCAATCGAAGCCATTGGTCAGGCAGATGTCATTCTGATCGGCCCCGGCAGCTTTTTAACCAGCCTGATGCCACTGCTGCTGCTGGATGATTTAACCCAAGCTTTACGCCGCAGCTCTGCCAGTATGATCTATATTGGCAATCTGGGACGCGAACTAAGTGTGGCGGCGGCGGCGCTCTCACTGCAAGAAAAACTGGCTATTATGGAGAGCAAAATTGGCCGCAAAATTATTGATGCGGCAATTGTCAGCCCACAGATTGATATCAGTGGCGTAACAGATCGAATTATTGTCCAGCAGCCGCTGGAAGCTAAAGATATTCCTTATCGCCATGACCGCGAGCTACTACGCCTGGCACTGGAAGCCACTTTACAACAACTGGGCGGCGCAGTCTCCGCGTAGGGCGAGCTAAGAGCGTGACTCGCTGGATTTAGCCTGTAATGCTGCATTAACAATGGTATGGATATAGAGTGCTTCCACTTTAGCCCGTGCCCACGGGGTACGGCGCAAAAACTTCAGGCTAGATTTAATGCTGGGATCACTGGTGAAGCAGTTGATCTGGATACGGTATCCCAGCTCCTCCCAGCCATAGTGCTCCACCAATTTGGTCAGCAATTGCTCCAGCGTAATACCGTGCAGCGGGTCTTTGGATAAGTGATCACTCATTATTTATCTCACACTTTATTAGGTGACAATTTTATCAGCCGCACACAGTAATCAGGATTGGCTGATGCGACAAGCAAAATTCTCGATTAATCACCCGTTCCCTTAGCGAGCTAAGCTCATCAGGAGATGGCGATAAACTGTTGCCGCAATTGATGGACTTGATCACGTAATTCGGCTGCCTGTTCAAACTCCAGATTCTGCGCGTAAGTGTACATTTTGGCTTCCAGCTCGCGGATTTTCTGATCCAGTGCTTTCGGTGGCAATGACATGTAATTATTAGGATCTGCCGCTTTACCACCCCGCCCTTTCCCTTTACCACGGGTAGAGGGTTGACCCAGTTGCAGCAGATCACCAATTTTCTTGTTAAGCCCCTGCGGAATAATGCCACGCTCTTCATTGTAAGCTTGTTGTTTAGCGCGCCGCCGCTCCGTTTCACTAATGGCTTTTTCCATCGAGGCGGTAATTCGGTCACCATAGAGAATGGCTTTACCATTGAGGTTACGCGCCGCACGGCCAATGGTCTGGATTAAGGAGCGCTCAGAGCGCAGGAAACCCTCTTTATCTGCATCCAGAATGGCAACCAGTGAAACTTCTGGCATATCCAGACCTTCCCGCAGCAAGTTGATGCCCACCAACACATCAAACTCACCCAGACGTAAATCACGAATAATCTCTACCCGCTCCACGGTATCGATATCCGAATGCAGGTAACGTACCCGCGCGCCATGCTCGGTGAGATACTCGGTCAGGTCCTCTGCCATACGTTTGGTCAAGGTGGTTACCAGCACCCGCTCATTAATCGCAGCACGGATACGGATCTCTGATAACAGATCATCGACTTGTGTGGCGACAGGCCGTACTTCAATCAATGGGTCAAGCAGGCCGGTCGGCCGCACCACTTGCTCAATGATATCACCACCGGACTTCTCCAGTTCATACTTGCCCGGCGTTGCTGAAACATAAATAGTTTGTGGTGCCGAGGCCTCGAACTCTTCAAAACGCATCGGACGGTTATCCAGTGCCGATGGCAACCGGAATCCATACTCGACCAGTGTCTCTTTACGTGAACGGTCGCCTTTGTACATGCCGCCAATTTGCGGAATAGTCACGTGGGACTCATCGACAATCAGCAAACCATCAGCAGGCAGATAGTCGAATAACGTCGGCGGCGGTTCACCTGGCCCGCGCCCCGAAAGGTAGCGGGAGTAGTTTTCGATGCCGGAGCAATAGCCCAGCTCATTCATCATTTCGAGGTCAAACTGGGTCCGCTGAGCAATGCGCTGTTCTTCTAACAGTTTATTGTTATCTAACAGCACCTTACGCCTTTCAGCCAGTTCGATTTTGATCTCTTCCATGGCCTGTAAAATACGCTCTCTTGGGGTCACGTAGTGCGTTTTCGGATAAACCGTAAAACGTGGTACCTCATGCTGCAACTGGCCAGTCAGTGGATCAAATATCGAGAGCCGTTCAACCTCTTCATCGAACAATTCAACCCGCAGCGCCCACTCATCAGACTCGGCTGGGAAGATGTCGATAACCTCACCGCGCACTCGAAAAGTACCCCGTTGAAACACCTGATCATTACGGCTGTATTGCAACTCTGATAAGCGACGTAAAATTGAGCGCTGATCGATAATCATGCCCTTGGTCAGATGCAGCATCATTTTCAGGTATAAATCGGGGTCACCCAAACCATAAATGGCGGAGACCGAGGCCACCACAATCACATCTCGCCGCTCCAGCAGTGCTTTGGTGGCGGACAGCCGCATTTGCTCAATATGTTCGTTTACCGAGGCATCTTTTTCGATAAAGGTGTCGGAGCTGGGGACGTAGGCTTCGGGTTGATAATAATCATAATAGGAGACGAAATACTCTACCGCGTTATCGGGGAAAAACTCTTTCATCTCGCCATACAGCTGGGCGGCCAATGTCTTATTCGGTGCCAGCACCATAGTTGGCCGATTTAAGTCAGCAATGACATTGGCGACCGTAAAGGTTTTACCTGATCCCGTTACCCCTAGCAGCGTCTGGTGGGCCAGACCATTCTCCAGCCCCTCCTCCAGTTTACGGATGGCATCAGGTTGATCGCCCGCAGGCTTAAACTCAGAATGTAGTTTGAATGCTTTACTCATGAATTTGCTACCCGCCGGAGAAACACACACTATCAGGAGGCTAATTATGAAAGCCCCATAAAATTTTGCCACCTCTATGATACTGGATATAAAACCAGCTTCAAGCACCAAAGTGTAGGAATTTCTTTAATTACGAACTGAGTTGCTTCATGACAGTGACACTCAGACGGTAGCTGCACTGTAAAGGTATTTTTATCCCCAAGGGTTAACATAAACACTTTAGTGGTAGTTAATTGATTAAAGATAACCCATCAAGCCCAGCTATAACTTAGGACGCTTGATTTTAATTAACCAATTGAAAATAAATAGTATTTTTTAAAAGTAGAGAATCCGGACAACAGAGTCAGAAGCCGCGCCCGCTCTCGCTTGCCATCAGTTTTCTATGGCTAATGCACAAGGTTATCCACAGGAATGGTGGATAACTCATTCAACCCCATAGGGGCTGGGAGTTGGCGAAAAGCAAAGCTTCACGATGAAATAGGGACTAATTAGCTTTTTTAGTGTTTTTTTTACATTTTTATTTCAGCATATATTTCAAATAGTACTAACTACTCGACTTGCTAATTCTAAAATTTTCGCCTCACTGCTTCCCTCCGCCAATCATTCTCACCGATCTGCTTTTTCTGCACCATGATCTCCATCAGAGCACCGCTTGGGTGCAACTCATCCGCCACTCACCGCCTTTTTCCCGTAGGTAAAATGATTTTCACTTATGGCTCCGCGTTAAAACCATTTACAGCTCGTTAACATACGCGTTTTACCGCTATCTGCGCCAACTTGGCCCAAGAGTTGCTTTATATCTCTGTGAAATAGAGAGATGAGAGGTTAAATGACCTAAATCGGTGCAGCGCATCAATAGGCTGATAATTATCCTATAGGCGGGGTGATTAGCTGTAAAAATAGCCCATTCTTGCGTTTTTATACCGCTACTAGCCAAATTTACCTCAATTTACACTAACAACCACCCGCCATAAGTGTGGTGTTTTATGCTGTACTGCCACTATCAAGTATGCAGATTTGCTGGTTAATCCTTCACTAGCCGTTACAGAACACTGGGCCACCTGTGAACCACTGAGATCGACTGAGGAGAAGCACTGATGCTGAGTTTAACCGCCGTAAATCAATACTATGGTCAGAATCATATCCTTTGGGATATCAATCTGGAGCTTCCCCGTGGGCAATGCACCTGTCTGATTGGGCGCAATGGTGTCGGGAAGACCACGTTAATTAATTGCATCATGGGCCATTTGCCAATTAAGAGTGGCACTATGACTTGGCAGCCCAACCATGAGCCGCCGCAAAACTTGCTACAGCAACCGGTTGAGGGGCGCACTGCGCTGGGGATCGGTTATGTTCCTCAAGGGCAGCAGATTTTTTCTCAATTGAGTGTCGAGGAGAACATGCTGATCGCGGTGCTGGCGGGTCGCCATAAGTCGCGCCATATTCCAGGCTGGGTATTTGATTTGTTCCCTCAGTTGTATGACAAACGTCGCCAACGCGGTGGCGAGCTTACCCGCAATCAACAGCAGCAGTTGGCTATCGCCAGAGCGCTGGTCGCAGAGCCGGAGCTGCTGATCCTCGACGAACCGGGGAGTGGTACTTTGCCGCCGTTGAGTGAAGATATCGGCAATATCCTGCATCAACTCAGTCGTAGTCTGGGTCTGACCGTTTTATTGGTTGAGCATCGATTACCGCTGATTCAGCATGTAGCGGATCGATTTTGCCTGATGGCGGGCGGGCGAAATGTGGCGCAAGGGACCTTGGATCAGTTGGATGAGGATATGATTATTGAGCATCTGGCCAGTTGATGCCGCTCAGCGCAGCGACTCATCAGGCGGGCCGAGGCGATGGCACCCCAAAAATTATCGGGCTAATAGTGGCTATTAGCCCTCAGACTGCTGACAAAGTTGATAAGCGGGGATATGTGCCGAATGGGTCGTAACGGCATGAGCCGTCGGAGCGCCCATCGGTGCAGTCGCCCCGCCAGTTTCGGAGTGACAAAATAGGTTTGTCATCAACCTCCCTTTTATCAGTTCGCACTTACGCCGTTAACTTATCTGTGGTGGAGTGTAAGTCTGTGGTGGAGAGTAAGCTCAAATCGAGAAAGCCGCTAAGATCACGACGTTCAGTAACCGGATACTGATTAAGATCAGTCAGATGGGGGACAACACCCAGTAGCGGTGCATCTATCATCCGCGTCAATGTCGCCAGATACTCCGCTTGCCGCCCTCCCGCAGGAATGACTTCATTGGCGACCCAACCGGCCAGAGTCAAACCTGCTTGCCGGATAGCCAACGCAGTCAGCAATGCATGATTGATGCATCCCAGCTTGATCCCAACCACCATAATCACCGGTAATTGCTCCTGCTGCACCCAATCAGCAAAAGTGGCTTGCGCGGAGAGTGGGGTAAACCAGCCGCCAGCCCCCTCTACCGCTATCCAGTCAGCTAATGGCTCAAGTTGCCGTAAGCCTTGCGATAGGGCAGATAAATGAATCTGCTGCCCTTCACTTTCGCTGGCAATATGTGGCGAGGTAGCTTCCAGTAGCGTCAGCGGGTTGACTTGCGCATAATCGAGCGCTTCACTGCTATTCGCCTGTAGTGCCAGCGCATCACTGTTACGTAAACCAGCCGCCGTCATCTGGCTACCGGAAGCGACCGGTTTATAGCCGACAGTTCGATGGCCCTGCTGGGCGGCGGCTTGCAATAAGGCGCAACTGGCAACCGTCTTACCGACATCGGTATCAGTGCCAGTAATAAACCAAGATTTAATCACGATAGATAACCCCATAAACTAAATGGTAACTCAGCGGGTAGTGATCCGCTTGCCTGTTATAAGCCCGTTGCAGCCCCAGCAGACGTTGACGACCACTCAAGCCGGCCTCACGCCCCTGATGTAAATGGGTAGCGCCAATACCTTGTAGCGAGCGCATAAGGGCTATCACATCTGGAAATTGTTGCTGATATAGCTGCGCTGTTAGCTGATGGCGGTAAGCCAGACAGGCGGCGCTAATTTGCTGAAATGGCAGGAAATCATTGACATGGCGCTTGCCATCGACCTGCTGCCACGCCTGCCCCAGCTCATCAAGCGAACCTTCCGCCAGGGTAGAGAAGAGGATAATGCCACCACGACGCGTCACGCGATACAGCTGTGCCAATGCCACCGATAAATCCGCGCACCACTGCACCGCCAGATTACTAAAGCAGATATCAACTGATTGATCTGGCAGCGGAATATGCTCAATATCGGCCAGTAAATAGTCATCTGCGACCTGCTGTTGGCGCGCGTGATCCAACATGCCAGCGGCAAGATCCAGCGCAATGACCTGCTTGCCCAGTTCACGCCAGCGGCGACTGAAATGACCGGTGCCACATCCTGCATCCAGCACCACAACCCCGCTATGCTGATGGCCCAGCGCCAACAGGGTCTCCCCCGTTTGGCGCTGTAAATCGGCGGCGGTGTCATAGCTGCCCGCCGCCCGGCTAAATGCGGCGGCAATCGCGGATTTATCCACTGATGCTGGCGGCAGATTTTCAGTGGCAAGCGCCATAAAGCACCTCCAGTAATCGGTCGATATCATCCGGCTGATGCGCGGCGCTAAGGGTAATGCGCAATCTGGCCCCGCCCGGCGGGACGGTGGGTGGGCGGATCGCGGTCACCCATAAACCCGCCGCGCGCAGTTGCTGCGCCAGTGCCAGTGTTTGCTGGTTATCCCCCACCAGCAGCGGCTGGATAGCGGTTTCTGAAGCCCCTAATGAGACGGGTAAATCCGCCGCACCATGCCGAAATTGTGCAATACGTTGCTGAAGCTGTTGGCGTAGATCATCACCTTGCTGAATGCGTAATAGTGCCGCTTGCAGAGCAACGGCCTGTGCTGGCGGCATCGCCGTGCTGTAGATCAGGTGGCGGGCATATTGCAGCAGATATTCCGCTACCGGCTCCTGGCATAATACCGCCGCGCCACTAAGGCCAAATGCCTTGCCAAAGGTCACCACCAGCAGCTCGGGTTTCACCCCTTGTAACTCACAGCTGCCACGCCCTCCCTCGCCATGCACACCAATACCGTGCGCATCATCCACCATCAGCCAGCCCCCAGCGGCGGCAGTCTGTTGCTGTACAGCGGCCAGCGGTGCGCAGTCACCGTCCATGCTAAAAACGCCTTCGGTGACCACCAGGGTTTGGCCGCAACAGGGCTTGCTCAGTAGGTTTTGCAGTGAATCTGGCTGATTATGCGCAAAACGCCGCAACTGAGCCGGCGAGTGCGTAGCCGCCTCCAGGAGCGAGGCGTGGCTGAGTTTATCGGCCAATATGCGGTCATCGGCATTGGTTAGGGCCGCCAATACCGCCTGATTCGCCCCATAGCCGGAGATAAAGAGCAGTGCACGCGGGTAACCCAGCCAATCGGCCAGTTGTTGCTCCAATCGGGCATGGGGTTGGCTGTAACCGGTCACATGGCCCGAGCCACCACTGCCAACCCCGTAGCGCTGTGCGCCCTGCTGCCAGGCGGCAATCACCGCGGCATCCTGGCTGAGTCCCAGATAATCATTACCCGCGAAATTGAGATATTGCCGCTCGCCCGACTGCAACCAGCGCCCGTTAGCCCCATCATTGACCTGACGGCTGCGGTAGGCCGCCGCAGCACGCCGCTGTTGCAACCCTTGCTCTATCTTGCTTTGCCAGCTCATTACACCGCCGCGTTATAAAATTGAACGCGGTCTTCAGGTGATGAATCGCTGTGCAACAATTGCTCGGTCAATGCTTGCTGCTGCTCACGATCCCCTTGCTCAGTGGCGGTCTGTTGGGGATTCAGCCCCAATTTGCGGAATAGTTGCCTATCTTTATCCTCTTCCGGATTCGGTGTGGTGAGCAATTTACAGCCATAGAAAATTGAGTTGGCCCCCGCCATAAAGCACATAGCTTGTGTCTGTTCGTTCATCTGCTCGCGACCAGCAGAGAGCCGCACGTAAGAGGTGGGCATCATGATGCGCGCCACCGCGATGGCGCGGATAAACTCAAACGCATCGACATCATCGTTATTTTCCAGCGGCGTGCCTTTCACTTTAACCAGCATATTGATAGGTACGCTTTCAGGGGGTTTGGGTAGATTGGCTAACTGCACCAGCAGTCCGGCACGGTCACGGACAGTTTCCCCCAATCCAAGGATACCGCCGGAGCAGACTTTGATACCGGCGTCGCGTACTTCGCTGAGCGTATCCAAACGCTCCTGATAGCTGCGGGTAGTGATGATGCTGCCGTAGAATTCCGGCGAGGTATCCAGATTGTGGTTGTAGTAATCCAACCCTGCATCTGCCAGACGATGAGCTTGCTGCTTATCCAGCGTACCAAGTGTCATGCAGGTCTCCATGCCCATCGCCTTGACGCCTTCGACCATTTTTTCCAGATAAGGCATGTCGCGCTCATGGGGATTTTTCCACGCCGCCCCCATACAGAAGCGGGTGGAGCCGGCCGCTTTGGCCTTTTTGGCGGACTCCAGCACTTGCTCGACTTGCATCAGGCGTTCACTTTCCAGCCCGGTTTTGTACCGCGAGCTTTGCGGGCAATATTTGCAATCTTCCGGGCAGGCACCGGTTTTAATCGATAGCAAAGTACTGACCTGCACCTGGCGGGGATCAAAATGCTGACGATGGACCTGTTGAGCTTCAAACAGTAAATCCAGCAGCGGTTTCTCAAACAGGGCCTGGGCTTGCCCGACTGTCCAGCGCATATAATTTGCCATTACGGCTTCTCCAAAGAAGAGAAAAAAGTGTCGTCAGTGTAAATAAACTCGATATACTGTCAACCATTCTTGTAGCAAATTGGTTTACAGCAAACTCTCATGACACCTTCTGACCTGGCTTTTGATCAACGCCATATCTGGCATCCCTACACCTCAATGACCGACCCTCTGCCCTGCTATCCGGTGGTTGCCGCTGAGGGGGTTGAGCTACAGCTGGCAGATGGTCGGAGATTGATTGATGGCATGTCTTCATGGTGGTCAGCCATTCACGGCTATAATCATCCGGCACTGAATCAGGCCGCACATCAGCAGTTAGATAAGATGTCGCACGTGATGTTTGGCGGCATTACCCATCCCCCCGCGGTGGAGCTTTGCAGGCAGTTGGTCGCCATCACCCCCCCGGCACTGGAGTGCGTTTTTTTAGCGGATTCGGGTTCGGTGGCGGTCGAAGTGGCACTGAAAATGGCACTGCAATACTGGCAGGCAAAAGGGGAACGGCGTCAGCGGCTCCTGACCCTGCGCCATGGCTACCACGGCGATACTTTCGGTGCGATGTCAGTTTGTGATCCTCAGAACTCAATGCACAGCTTGTATCAGGGCTATTTAGCCGAGAATCTGTTTGCCACCGCACCACAATGCCGTTTCGATGAGGCGTGGGACCCTGACGATATCACTGATTTCGCCGCGATGATTGCCAGGCACTCCGACGAGATTGCGGCGGTGATCCTGGAGCCGATAGTGCAAGGCGCAGGCGGGATGCGCATTTATCATCCCGCTTATCTACAGCAAGTTAGAGCGCTGTGCGATCAGCATCAGATTTTGTTGATTGCCGATGAGATAGCTACCGGCTTTGGCCGTACCGGCAAGCTTTTTGCTTGTGAACACGCGCAGATAGTGCCCGATATTCTCTGTCTGGGTAAGGCGCTAACTGGCGGCTATCTGACGTTATCCGCCACACTGACCAGCCGTAAGGTGGCAGAAACCATCAGTAATGGTGATGCTGGCTGCTTTATGCATGGGCCAACCTTTATGGCAAATCCACTAGCTTGCGCTGTGGCTTCCGCCAGTCTGAGTCTATTGGCGGAGAATCGCTGGCAACAACAGGTTAGCGCGATAGAGACTCAATTGAAGCAGGCACTGCTGCCGTTGGCAGAGCATCACGCCGTGGCGGATGTGAGGGTGTTGGGGGCGATTGGCGTGGTGGAGATGAAAGAACCGGTTAATGTCGCCCGTCTGCAACGGGGATTTGTCGAGCACGGTGTGTGGATCCGCCCCTTTGGTAAGCTTATTTACCTGATGCCGCCTTATATCATCTCACCAGATGCTTTGACCCGACTCACTGATGCCGTGATAAGTGCGGTGGTGAGCTGAGGTTATGAACAAAGTGCCCACGGCGGAGAGAACAGGTAGATCGTAAAGACGCCGTAAATCCCTCCCTGGAGGCTCGAGCCGCGCCATCCCTGGCGCGGACGCTTTACTCTTCCACCCGTCCTCTCCGTTTCAAATCGAGTCATCAGGGTTTGTCGGCAGCCTGAATAGCCCTTTCAGGCTGTTAATTGCAATTACGCCCGTGGTGTGCCGATGCTGACCCACATAGGGCCTTTTCCGACCGGATACCGGTTTAGCGTCGTCAGTTGGCCGCTGTTGTGATCAATACGATACACTGCGATATGATCAGATTTTTGACCGGAAGCTATCAGGAAGTTGCCGCTGTGGTCAATATTAAAGCCGCGCGGTTGTGCTTCTGTCTGGTGATGCCCTACCAGTGAAATTTCACGGCCATCTTCCGATACGCTGAAAATAGCTAACAGGCTGGCAGTTCGGTCGCTGATATACAGATGGCGACCATTTGGCGTGATATGGATATCAGCAGCCCAGCGGGTGTCCGTAAAGTCAGCAGGCATGGCATCCAGTGTCTGAATCAGTTGGTACTCCTGCCCGTTATCGCTGATTTGATACACATCCACCGAGCTATTGAGTTCATTCACGCAATAAGCAACCTGCTGATTCGGGTGGAAGGCCATGTGGCGCGGCCCCGCACCAGCAGCAACTTGAATATCAGCCTGTGCGTGCGGCGTTAACTTGCCATCAGCGCTTAAATCAAATAGCCGCACTTTATCCTCTTTCAAGCAAGGCACCAGCAAGAGTTGATTCGTTGGGTCAATATTCGCTGAGTGCGGTGCTGGCAAATCATCCAATTGCTGAATAGGTGCCTGGACCACACCATGCTCATCAATAGGGCTAATGCTGACACAGTTGAAACTGTAAGAGGCAGAGAACAGGAAACGGCCTTGTAAATCAGTGCCAATATGGGTCGGGCTACCGGGGAGCGGAGCCATACCTGCGGCAGTCAGGGTGCCATCGTCGGCAATATTGTAGCTGACAATAGCAAAATCAGGGCGCACCCCAACATACAGATGGCGCTGATTCGGATTGATGACCATCGGCTGCACCTGGCCCGGCACCTCAACCTGTTGCAGCAAGGTTAATGCACCGGAGGAGTCTAATTGCCAGACATGGATCTGCTGACTGTCTGGGCTTGCCACGTAAACCACTTGCTTCATCTCTACTCCTTAGTCGAGCCTGTTGGGCAACACTGTTTAGCTGAATGGGTTTGACTCATCCCATTCGACCTTAAACAAATATCGATTATTGACACACTATTTTAGCCTAGCTTACCTGACTGAGTGGGCATAACAAACTCTATAGCAACACTCTATAACAACACTCTGACGTCGTGGCGATAAACTTACCCTGCTTATTCTTAGCCGATATACAGTCTGGTTTAATCAGTGACTTATCCGGTGTACTATCAGAAAATCATATTGAAACATACTATTTCACTCGCCCCTTCAATAAGTCTGGGACTGCTATGACCTATCGCGTAATTGCACTGGATCTGGATGGAACACTACTGGATCACAAAAAACGTATTCTGCCAGAATCTTTATCAGCACTGGCTCAAGCCCGTGCCGAAGGGGTTAAAGTGGTGGTGGTGACTGGTCGTCATCATGTGGCTATTCATCCGTTTTATCAGGCGTTAGAACTTGATACACCCGCCATTTGCTGTAACGGCACCTATATTTATGATTACCATGGCAAAAAAGTGTTGGATTCAAATCCATTGCAACCTAAGCAAGCGGTTCAGGTATTGCAGCTGCTAGAGCAAACCCATATCCACGGGCTGATGTATGTCGATGATGCAATGCTCTACCAGCAAACCAGCGGGCACGTCACCCGCTCACTGAGCTGGGCCGAGTCATTACCCGCCGCCCAGCGCCCGACACTGATCCACGTCGATAGCTTATTAGATGCCGCCCACAGCGCCACCGCCATCTGGAAGTTCGCCACCTCCCACGCCGATACCACACAGCTGAAAGCCTTTGCTACCATGGTTGAAGATGAAATGGGGCTGGCCTGTGAATGGTCATGGCATGATCAAGTGGATATCGCGCAGGCGGGCAACAGTAAAGGTATGCGCTTGCAGCAATGGGTTGAATCTCAGGGCATGAGCATGAGCGAGGTGGTGGCTTTCGGAGACAACTTTAATGACCTGAGTATGCTGGAGAGCGCCGGTCTGGGGGTGGCGATGGGTAATAGTGCTGACGCCATCAAGCAGCGGGCTGATTTGGTTATCGCCGACAATGAGCAACCGGGTATCGCCGCTGTTATTCGCCAGCATATTTTGGTCTGATCGCTGGCTGGACCAACCGCCCCACAGTGAAGTTGATTCAGCATCCCGGCCAGCAGGCCGGGACATTAACGATAATCTGAACTCAATCTTCGCGCGGCGTAATCTTGCCGTAATCCTGTTCGTTGTTGCGGGTTAACCACAGTGACAGGGCTTTCAGAGAGTCTGGTGTGAACTCGTCGCAACGCGCGGTGATCTCCTCTGGTAGCATCCAACGAACCTCATCAATCTCTTCCACCTGCAAGGCGAATGGGCCATGAGATACGCAGCTGAACAACGCGCCCCACACACGACAACAGGCCTCTTCAAAGTAGAACTGCCCATGCTCGGCAAACGGAACACCCGCGATACCTAGCTCCTCTTCTGCTTCGCGCCGTGCAGATTCAAGGTAATTCTCGCCACTTTGCACCACACCTCCGGCGGTCGCATCAAGCTTGCCGGGATAGAAATCTTTGCTCTCAGTACGGCGTTGTACCAGAATTTTGCCCATTCCATCATGCACCACAATATAGGTAGCACGGTGGCGTAGTCGTTGAGCTCTCATTTGTTGACGACTGGATTGAGCAATAACCTCGTTTTGCTCATCAACAATATCAACCCACTCGATGACTGCTGCTGGATTTTGCTCCACCATCCTCTAAAACCTTCTATCTAGGCGCGATGAGACGCGCGCAATTGTTAATCAAGAGATTCCCCTGACTTCTCAAGGCCGCACTCTGCTACGCGCGCCCTGAATGGGGGTAAATACTATTTATATTATTGATTTTTTCAATGCCAACTGGGCGATAGGCTCATCATTTTGTAGGGTCAGAACCTGTAAAACACCGCCGTCCAACATGCCATAACTCGCCGGATATCCCCCTTTAGGGATGCTGACGGAGCCGGGATTAAAGCAAATCACCTCATCTTGCCACTCTGCCTGTGGCAGATGAGTATGACCATAGACTAAGACATCCCCATTACGCAACGGAGGAAGCATACCGGGGTGATAAAGGTGACCATGCGTCAAGCACTGCCGCAGCACTTAATGAGAGCTAAAAGAGCCACTATTCTATCATCCAATCCGTCGGATTAATCTGATAAAAACAGCTATCTGTCATTAGAATGTTTATCGCAAAAAATCGCACTGGCAGGATAAAATCATGTCAGCGCGAGATGATATAAGCCGAGGGAGTAACAGTTATCGGGCCTGTTGGGATACCAACTCAGCCAATGTCATAGGATTAAATAAATATCCCTGCATTGCATCAATATTAGTCCCCTTGAGCTGTTCCGACTCATCTTGATTTTCGACGCCAACAACAATAACCCCAAGACAGTATTTCTTGATGTTATTGATCAATATTGGGAAGGTATGTTTGTTGTGCTGCCAGAAGAAATGCTTATCTATCTTCACATATTCAAAGATATTGGCCGTGACCGCATTTAACGTAGAACCGCCGCTGCCCAAATCATCCAACCATAATGGATACCGCTCGGCCAACTCGCGCAGCAATGGGTTATTCATGCCATCAGATAAATTGGAGAAGGTTTCCATAATCTCTAACCGCAGGAAGGGCATGTCATCCAACATCTGGCTGGTTGCATCATCGCTAACAATCACGCCTGCCAAATCAAAATCGATATTAATCGATAACAGAACATTGTTAGCAATAAACCAATCGCTATAGGTTTTCACCGCACGCAATTGATCCTGGAATAATTCACTCTTTTCATCGACACTCAAGTCCCTAATAAACTGTTCTATATCAATGGGTAAATCGACCGACTTAGCTGAAAATCGGCTCAATAACTCGACTGCTAATAAGCTACCGTCTTGCTTATATATGGGTTCACATACATAAGAACAATTAACTTCGATATTTAGCTTCATGAGCACCTGAAAAGTGTATGGACAACAATGAGATCACCAACTGATCTCAGCCAGAGGATTTATAAGCCACCACAGGTTTTTATAAAACAGATAACGGTTATTTATAAAACCTTCAACTTCACAGGGAGAGTCTGTTCGCTCCTCTATTCAGATTTATCTGTTTACTCTAGCAGATTTCTGTGAATTCAGTGTGTTAAAAGTATTCAATGCCGTGGCTTACCGCTATTGCCCATGCTCAGAAGCAAGAGGGTTCAGTGCTAGCCGTGATCTGGTATTACCTGTGCGTTCAACACTCTATTAATCGGACAGATCGACAGAATTATTTAGTTATTATTTTCATATTATCAAAAAATTCACTCAGGATGTGCTCAAGGTCGTGGGAGAAGTGTCCAGGATCACCTATGCTGAAGTAAAAAAAGGCATAAACGGAGATTGGCTATGCGTATCTTAATAACCGGAGCGACAGGACTCATTGGGCGCAATTTAACGGCCTTTCTTTTGTCACAAGCCCATCAAGTCACTGCTCTAACCCGAGATCCACTGCGGGCAAATCACCTGCTCGGCACACAAGTCACTTATTGGTCGACGCTAGATGATCAACATGACCTTAATAATTTTGATGCGGTGATCAATCTTGCTGGTGAACCCATTGCAGAAAAACGCTGGACCTCACAACAAAAAGAGATTCTGTGCCAAAGTCGCTGGCAGATAACCGAAAAACTAACCACGTTAATCAAGGCCAGCAGTGCACCACCGGCTGTGCTTATTTCCGGATCGGCGGTAGGCTTTTATGGTGATCAAGGACAAGCATTGGTCACTGAAGAGGAGACGCCACACGAAGAATTTACCCATCACTTATGTGAGCGCTGGGAAAGTCTGGCTCGCGCCGCTGAAAGCAGTCATACCCGCGTATGCTTACTGCGCACCGGTATCGTACTGGCTCCGCACGGTGGGGCATTAGCTAAAATGGTGCCACTGTTGCGCCTCGGTTTAGGCGGCCCTATTGGTGATGGTCGCCAATATCTACCGTGGATACATATCGATGATATGGTTCATGGTATCTATTTTTTACTGACGACCGATGGCCTAAATGGCCCATTTAATATGGTCTCCCCTTATCCGGTGCATAACGAACAATTTATTGCCACACTGGCCGAGGTATTGGGTCGCCCAGCGGTCATTCGTACCCCGGCGGCGGCAATTCGTTTACTACTAGGCGAATCCGCAGCCTTAGTATTAGGTGGGCAACGGGCAGTACCGAAAAGATTAGAAGAGGCTGGTTTTGCTTTCCGCTATTTTGAACTGGAAGAAGCACTTCGTGATGTACTGAAAAAACCCATAACCTAACATTGATCAGCAAGATATTCCCCCGTAGGGGAATATCTATAAGATAACAAAATTATGCAGCAATGATATTCGCCCAAGCTGGCTGGCGATCAGCACCATATATTAAAGTAGCGGGTTCCTGAGAAGCATCGCGAATAACATCCGGGATGCTCATCATATTATCGATCAATAATCTAAGCCCTTCACCTTCAATTTCATGGCCATTAGTTTGAAAAATAAAATTCGCTGATATACTATGGCTTGAAAAGTAATCTTCTATAATCACTTCTTTTTCAACACCCTGTATCCTAACCAATAAGTTATTATCCCGCTTTTTAAGCCATAACTTTCTATAGTCGATATCTTTAAATATCACACTGTTTTTTCCATATGTATCTCGAATTTTTGTTTCCTCAACCCCCTTCTCGATAACATAGGTATCATCACCTTCACCGCCCTCCATCCTGTCTATTCCACTTCCTGCGCATAACGTATCCTGTCCATCTCCTCCCTCTAAATGATCATTGCCATTTCCGCCAAACAACTGATCATCACCCTCCCCGCCAACAAGTCTGTTATCTGCACTTTTAGCATAAATAATATCATTACCTAAACCACCATTAATAGTATTGCCAATACAGCTGAGATCACTGAAGGTATCATTACCCGCCATAAGATCTAACGTACTATTTAACAGGCGATATCCTTCTGGAAGGGTAATATTATCGTCGAGTTCTGTGGGATTAATTATCACGGGGGAATCTGGATAAATCTCATACCCACCGTCTCTGTTTTCAATAGAAAAAGTATTGTGATTTTTATCAATAAATGAAATTAATTTTTTCGAGTCTTTATACTTAAGGCCATCAGGACAATTAAGAGCTATATTCAAGAATGCATCAGGCTTATCACGGTGAGTGATACTTAAATCCCCCAAGCTGTCTTTAGTGACGCGGAGGTCATAACCCGTAACATCACCTAACACCAAATGCACTCGATTATCCTCTCGGCTAAAATGAGCCAAAAGACGACAATCAATAAGCAATTTTTTATCCCCATATTCATTTGGAAGGGATAGCTTAGGGATGCTGAATGTATTATCTCCTCCATTAGCAAGAACGGTGTCTCCTGGGCCTAAATTTTCAAAGTGATAGCCCTGACCATCTCCATGAATTTTATTAGCTATTAGATGGCTACCATTAACTGAAGCCCGAATAAAGGGAGGTAATATTATTTTTTTATCACCAATTTTAATCTCATCACACTCTTTTTTATATATAGTCGCTATTGGTAGTTCGAGTCTCTTGTTATCTGGTTGAGCTAGATAATCAACCATTGGATTATAATACGCGATCATTTTAAGTGATGAAGGGAGTTCATTTTCAGCTATATCCAATGTTTGAGGCCACTCTGGCACCAATATCAGATTATCCGCAGTTTGGATAAGATAGTGATGAGAGAGTACCTTTTTATCACCCGTCTCATTAGGCTGATAAACACCCTTTAATACAACTCGACCTCTATTATAGCGTTTATTATTACCAAGAGAGATAACTATATCATTACCCTTTAGCAAAATACTACGTATCTGTTCAGCATCATAAGGTAACTGAACTGTACTGACCTCATCTAGTCCATCATCTATGATAGTTACATCAATACCGCTGGTGACAGAGGGTGATATAATATAATTATCTGAACCTTTCCCACCAATTGCCAACCCTTTTTGCAACACAAGAATATCATTCCCTCCCTGCCCCTCTAATTGATCATACCCCCCCCCTCCGCCACCACTTAAGTAGTTTACATTATCATTACCAATTAAAATGTCATTCGTACCTGCCTGACCATATACATTTTCAATATTATAAATATAAGCAAGTTTCGACTTATCATTTATATATCTTATAGTACCTTCAGCTAAATTAATATTATAACCATCGGCGCTAAAACGGACTCCCATAGCTATAATGGTGTCACTCCCTCCCTGACCATCGAGAATACTTGCAGGACGATGAACAGATGCTTCAACATCACCCATTAAATAAAATATATCTTCTTTATCTCCGCCAACGAATGTTTTATGACCTTGAGAGACATCGAAGCTATTCTTATGATCTACATGGCCGAAAATCAGGTCATCTCCACCACCAGAATTAAAATGTGTACTCAAATCATTATGCTCTTTATCACTGGCTAGAATAACTTCTGTTGTAGATTCCCTCTCGAGCCAAATGTCTCGCTCTGAACCAATCGCATCATAGCGATTAAAAAGATCCCTGTTATAAATAATCGCATTATCTTGTTCTTCTTTATTATTTAAGTCTGTAACCTTTATCTCTATTATTTTATAGTGATCCATATTTACACTCTCTTTCCAACGATTCAAGTCATTTTCTGAAAGTGGTCTTCTGGCATAACGCATTAATCCATATCTATCTTCATTAGCTTTACTAAAATCACGTGAACCTAATAAGTCTAGAGTACCATCAGCTGTATAGCCATTTTTATAATTGCTCTTAAAGTACTTTTCTTCCACCCCAATATAGTAGGCATCAACCTTATAAATATAAACGTATTTTTTAACTGGGGTTAAATCCACCGGTTCATTGACATATACGTAGCGATTATATCCCATTGGTTTTATGCGCTGCTCATAGGTATCGTTAATCTGCTGTGTAATATACGCGCTTAATTTCTCCTTATTTTTCTCTGCCAGCCTTTGCTTAATATCCTCTCCTGGCTCTGCGCCAAATGCCAGACGTATGCCGGTTTTAAACTCCTCCCAACCATTAAGATCAATCTCACGCTTAATATATTCTACCTGGCGAACCGCATTGTATATCATACCCCCTAACATGATAACAGCCCCAAGAGCTATGCCAATGGGGCCAGCAATACTCGCCCCCATCACTAATGCTATCGCGGTTGCTGTACTGACTGCGGCACCAATCGTTGACAGCGTACCATTCACAATATGGTCTGTTTTTAAATCTCGATCAGTCTCTCGCTCTGCTTTGATAAAATTATCAATCGCCTCATAAATTTCAAAGCCAGCCGCAGCTATATTTAAGCCCGAACCTGCAAATTTTGCCGATTTAGCTGCCACATGAAACCCAGCTCGCCCTCCACCAGAATGGGTTACCGATAATAGTTTTTTATTAAAGTAACCCTGCAATTTGTCAAATGTTGGCTGCATAAGATCCGTACCGAAATCTACGCCGATAGAACTCCAACTGATTGCCAATTGCCTGGTTATCTCGGCACGTTCCTCATCTGTTATATCCAGCGCTAATAATCTTTTTGCCATTGTTGTTGTCGAGATGAACAACGTCAATATGCCTATACTCTGAGCACCAGCCCCCACTTTTTGCCCAAATGATTGCAAACCAGTTGAAGACAATCGGTGATTATTAATATCTTTCGCCTGATCAATACCTCCAATTTTTATTGATTTTAATTTTTTATCAACATGATTTTTATGCCATTCTCGACTGAAATTTAATACTTCAGCTGCTGGTATCGCCTGTAAATCAGCGTTACTTGCACTTATCTGCTGTAGTGTAACTAAATCAGAACGTATACTTTGGTAAGCGACGGGTTCACTCACTATTTTTAGTATTTCTCTACTAAGCAGAGGGTCATCAGGATGAGTTATATATATTGACAGCATTTTTTTGGCATTTTCACTTAAGTCGGCAACACTTATTCGCCCATTTATTAACGCATCTAAAATATCTAGGGATCTAGAGGTAAGCTGATTTAGTGATTTTTCCAAGTAATTATCTTGATGATCTCTTGGTTTCAGCTGTGTAAGATCTACATTTTCAATAATAGAATCTAGAACCCAACTCTCTGCGCCCTCTATATTTAATGATAATTGCATACTTTCCAATAAATTATCCATGCTGTCATTATTAGGTTTTTTCGCTATCCAATTAAAAAATGATTCTTCTCCGGTAATTCCTGCATTATATCTTTTATTAATAAAGTAATTAAATTTAAAATTATTTTCTGTATTTTCAGTAACCAGACTTATTAATAATCTCGATATCGCCCCCTGATAAGAGAACTCTTTTCCCAATATTTCAGGAAAGTGATTAATTGCGTAAGTGAGCGATGTACGTCCTGCTGCTATATCATTTATTAGGAGTATTACTGCCGGAACATCATTAATGAGAATATTCCCTTGTATGTCTTCACTATAAATAACACGTTGACTATTGTCTTTAATACCAAAATCAAAATACATATCAACATTTTGGTTCTCGGCTATTTTTTGCCCAAATAAATTAACGCCAAAATCGACATTAAAAGCTTTAACAGATGCATTAATGCCTCCCCCCCTTATTTGACTAAAAAAATTAAAACCAAAAGAGCTAAGATTTTCCTCATTAGCCAAATTACAGCCAGCAAGAACGATATGTTTAGGATTGATTAAGTTTAATCTCTCTTTTATTTCCTGCATCCCCGCAACAAGATTATCTACCTTATAGTTAGCTAAGCGAGAATTCGTACCAGCAAGCTCAAAACTTCCATGTCCTCCTAGATGCCAACGAATGTTATCACCTTGCATTTTCTCCAAATCACCATAAACAATTCGATGCTCTTTATTTTTGATATCATATTGAATAATGATTGTTCTATCTGGATGTTTTGCAGCTGAATACATCGTGCCATCACGAATAACCTTATCATCTTCCAGCTGGAAAATAATTTGATAATCATAATTCATTCCCTTGGAACTCAGGGGATTTTTTTTACTTAATGAATAAACAGCTTCAGGCTTAATCTCAACCCACTCAGTTACATATCTATTCATGGTATCTCCAGTATTAATTTATGATATGTCATCAGCATTAGTTATTAATGTTAAGTAAAGCACTTACTAAGAAATAACTTGCTTTGCAAGCAAAAATACTAATATCACACATAAAATATTTATCTAATGTGATTTTTCTTATTAACTCTTTAATTTATTTTTATCATTAAAACAAATTATTAGCTTTTACATGAAATGTTGTGTTGCTTATATCGATGCCATTAAATTAAAACTATAATAACTTTAATTTATATTATTATGAGAGTGGGGATATCGGTAGGATGATGAGATGAGTAGAACACCCATCTCATTGGAATAGATTACTTCAGTGCACCAGAAAGGAACTGCTGTAAGCGGGTGCTTTTAGGGTGACCAAAAAGTTCAGCCGGCGGACCTTCCTCTTCAATAACCCCTTTATGCAGGAAGATGACATGGTTCGAAACATGGCGGGCGAACTCCATTTCATGAGTCACTACCACCATGGTTTTCCCCTCTTCTGCCAGTTTTTGCATAATACGCAATACTTCGCCGACCAGTTCAGGGTCCAGCGCTGAGGTGGGTTCATCAAACAGTAATACATCCGGCTCCATTGCCAGTGCGCGGGCAATAGAAACACGCTGTTGCTGACCACCAGAAAGATGTACTGGATATTTAGCCCGCGCCCGCTCATCAATCCCGACTTTATCCAAATAACGAATAGCCCGCTCTTTCGCCACCGCTTTGCTCAGCCCTAATACTTGAATCGGTGCTTCCATTACGTTTTCCAGCACCGTCATATGGCTCCATAAATTAAAATGCTGGAATACCATCGTTAGCCGGGTGCGCAATAGTTGCAATTCTTTTTTATCGAAGACTTTTAATTGCCCATCTTTATCCCGTACCAAGCGGATATTTTGATTATTTACGCTGATCGAACCTTCACTAGGTTTTTCCAGAAAGTTGATACAGCGTAAAAAAGTGCTTTTCCCCGAGCCGGAGGAGCCAATAATGGAGATCACATCCCCCGCTTTGGCTGAGAGGGAAACACCTTTTAAAACCTCGTGCTCACCATAATGCTTATGCAACTCTGTCACGGACAGTTTGGTTTCAGCTATTTTATTTTCTGATGTATCAGTCATAGTTTCTAATGTGTCCATCATGGTTTCTCCGTACTTAATGCGATGCCTGCGGTTTTATATGAGCCAGCCAACGTTTCTCTGCCTGGCGGAACAGGCTAATTAGCGTAAAGGAGATAATCAGATAAAGTACGGCAGCAATACCAAAAGCATAAAATGGCTGATAAGTCGCGGCGTTAATATCACGCGCTATTTTCAGTATATCCGGCACTGTGGCAGTAAAGGCTAGCGCCGTAGAGTGCAGCATTAAAATCACTTCATTACTGTAGGCCGGTAAAGCAATACGCAGTGCAGAAGGTAAAATAATACAACGATACATTTTAAAGCGCGAGAAACCATAAGCTCTGGCTGCTTCAATTTCACCATGTGGCACCGAACGAATGGCACCGGCGAAAATCTCGGTAGTATAGGCACAGGTATTTAGCGTCAGCGCTAAAATAGTACAATTCAATCCACTACGGAAGAATGCATTAAGCAGATCATTGCCTCGGATTATCTCCAGACTGTACATGCCAGAATAGAATACCAATAATTGTACATATAATGGCGTGCCACGGAAGATATACGTAAAAATCCAGACAGATAAGCGGATCCAGCGCCGTTCGGCCACCCGAGCTACCGCTAAAGGAATAGCTAGCAGCCCCCCCATGACTACCGAGGAAATTAATAACCACAAAGTGACGGCCATTCCGGTAAAGCGATAGCCATCACTCCAAAGTAGTGCTTGCCAATATTGGTGCAGGATTTCAATCATAGTTCAGCCCTCTTCACCCCATGGGAATAGCGCCGTTCTAACCACAGCAATACACCATTTGATAGCGTGGTGAAGATCAGATAAACCGCACCCGCCACTAGAGCAAAGAAGAAGGGTTGATAGCTCCCCTTTCCCGCCAACTGTGTAGCTTTAACCACATCATTTAATCCCAAAATAGAGACCAATGCTGTCGCCTTTAGAATCACTTGCCAGTTATTACCAATACCCGGTAGTGCATAGCGCATCATCGCCGGAAACATAATTCGGCGGAAAATTTGGCTTGGGGTGAAACCAAATGCAGTGGCCGCTTCAATTTGGCCGGCAGGAACCGCCATATAAGCACCACGGAAGGTTTCAGTGAAATAAGCACCATAGATAAAGCCGAGGGTAATAATCCCGGCGGAGAGAGGATCAATATTAATTTGTTCAAAACCGAGCGATTCTGTAATGCTATTTAGGGTTATCTGCAAACCGTAGAAGATAAGCAGCATTAAAACTAAATCCGGTACACCGCGAATAAGCGTGGTATAGCACTCAAATAAGCCAGATAACAGCCGATTTGATGATAACTTTCCACCGGCACCCATTAGGCCGATAATCACTGACAGCAGCACTGAGCACAATGCTAACTCCAGCGTTACCAGCGCACCCTCAAATATCAGTTTCGAATATCCATCCAGCATCTGGGTTATCCTGTTTTACTGAGTAAGGAGTCTGGTAAATGACTATTATTAAGTACCCTTAGTGACCCCTGTCGGAATAGACAGGGGCCATGACGGCAATATAATTAACCGCCGTAAACATCAAAATCGAAATATTTTTTCGCCAGTTTGTCGTAAGTGCCATCTTTGCGCATTTCTGCAAAGGCTTTATCCAACGCGACTTTCAGCTCTACATCATCTTTACGCAAGCCCATACCGGTGCCAACACCAAAGAATTGATCATTTTTAACTGACGGCCCAGCAAATGCGTAGCCTTTACCGACTTCTTGTTTCAGGAAACCTTCACTGCCCGCCACTTCATCCTGGAAAGCGGCGTCAATGCGACCTGAAGCCAGGTCAGCGTAGATCAAGTCCTGATTTTGATAGGCAACAACATCGATGCCTTTTGGCTGCCATTCAGCATTGGCGAATGCTTCCTGAGTCGACCCCTGCAACACGCCAACACGTTTGCCCTTCAAGGCCACCAATGTCGGTTCGATTTTGCTATCTTTCGGCGCAATTAAGCGGGCATTAGCTGCATAGAGTTTATCGGTGAAGGCTATCTCTTTTTGCCGTTTTTCAGTTATGGAGAGTGAGGAGATAATAGCATCGATTTTTTTAGCTTTGAGTGATGGAATTAATGCATCGAAGTCACTCTCGACAAAAGTACATTTAGTATCAATGCGTTTGCATAACTCTTTTGCTATATCGATATCAAAACCGACCAGTTCACCACTGGCATTTTTAGATTCAAATGGTTCATAAGTGGGATCAGTACCAATCTTGACATCTTTAGGAATAGCAGCAAAAGCACTGCTCGCAGCAGCCAATGCTAAGACTAAAGGGAGAACCAGAATCTTCTTATTCATACATAATCCTCAAATTGATTTTCGATGCCATAAAGCGCGTTAGATTTCTGCACAGCCCAGAGTTTTCTTAAATTAATAGCTTTTCATAGATCAATTAGCAGTAATCGTGCCAGTAATTATCTGGAGGGAAAGCAAATTCCATCACTGCTTTCTTAGCACTATCATCACTAAATCAAGGCATCAGGCTATAAACAGAAATCGAATAGGCAATTTATGCCACAGCACAGATAGTGCAACAGGATCATTGTGGTGCATTATTCGCCCCATTTCAGTGCGATGTTGCACAAATGTATCAATTAAGTGAGAAATGTTAATTGGCACCTTGCCAACGAACAAAAAGATCTTCAGGCAACTCAATATCAAATTGATCGATAACCCGATTAACGGTCTGATCAACAATATCCTGAATGGTTTGAGGGCGGTGATAGAACGCAGGCATCGGGGGCATAATCACCGCACCCAACTCAGCGGCCTGCACCATCAGCCGTAAATGGCCTAAATGTAGCGGGGTTTCGCGAACACACAGCAGCAATGGGCGTCGTTCTTTCAATATCACATCAGCAGCACGAGTCAGTAATCCATCGGTGTAGCTATGGACAATGCCAGATAAGGTTTTGATTGAGCAAGGTAAAATAACCATGCCGTGGGTCTTGAATGACCCGGAGGAGATACAAGCCGCAATGTCTCGTGAGTCATGCACCACATCCGCCAGCGCCTGCACATCCTTAACACTGAACTCAGTTTCAAGCGCCAGGGTCTGACGTGCCGCATGGCTGAGAATCAGATGTGTTTCCACGCCCTCGACATGTTGCAGCACCTGTAATAGCCGCACGCCATAGATGGCCCCGCTGGCACCACTGATACCAATAATAAGTCGTTTCATGGAACACTGCCTCGCACTGACGTTATGCTTTCCAAACTAAGCATAACATAAAGAAATAGGGGCAAACTTTGCCGTATCAGACAGGGATTAGCAAGTTATAGCCACTCACTCTCAGGTGTTTTGCCGTTGGATCGATAACAAAAAAGGTGCACCGCGCCTGAACGCAGATTGCACCTTTTTGATTCACTTTTATCTAGCGCTAAAACGACGGTGTATTACCCTTCGTTATGCATCTCAAGATTTTCCGCTTCGTTATGATTACGTAATGCCTGCGCATCATCGTTACGTAACGACTCCAGATACTCCAGATAGCTCTGATCCACATCTTTGGTGACGTAAACGCCATTAAAAACTGAACACTCAAACTGAGTGATATCTGGGTTATCTTCGCGTACTGCTTCGATAAGGTCAGGAAGATCCTGGAAAATCAGTGCATCGGCACCAATCAACTGGCGGATCTCGTCCACTTCACGGCCGTGCGCAATCAACTCATTGGCGCTAGGCATGTCGATACCGTACACATTCGGGAAGCGAATTTCAGGAGCGGCAGAAGCAAAATAGACTTTCTTCGCCCCGGCTTCACGCGCCATCTCGACGATCTGTTCTGAGGTCGTACCCCGTACGATTGAGTCATCCACTAATAACACATTCTTATCGCGGAACTCTGCACGGTTGGCGTTCAGTTTGCGGCGCACGGATTTACGACGCTCTTGTTGGCCCGGCATGATGAAGGTACGGCCTACATAGCGGTTTTTCACAAACCCCTGACGGTAGGGTTTATCCAGAATACGGGCAATTTCCAGCGCGATATCGCAGGAGGTTTCTGGGATAGGGATAACCACATCAATATCCAGATCTTCCCACTGTTTGGCGATTTTTGCGCCCAATTTCTGGCCCATGCGCACCCGCGCACTATAAACAGAAATTTTGTCCATAAAGGAGTCTGGGCGGGCAAAATAGACATACTCAAACAAGCATGGATTGTATTTTGGATTTTCAGCACACTGACGGGTGAACAACTGACCCTTTTCGGTGATATACACCGCTTCGCCCGGCGCAACATCACGCAGGAATTCGAAGCCAAGGGTATCAAGTGCCACACTTTCAGAAGCGACCATGTACTCATTACGGCCATCAACCAAGGTGCGTTTACCAATCACCAGCGGGCGAATGCCGTTAGGGTCACGGAAGGCGACCATGCCATGGCCGATAATCATCGCGACGCAAGCATAAGCACCACGGATCAGCTGATGCGTGGCGGCAACAGCAGCAAAAATGTTGTCAGATTCCAGCGGGTAATGTTGGAAACGATCCAATTCACTGGCAAAAATATTCAGCAGAATTTCTGAGTCAGACGTGGTGTTCACATGACGGCGAGAAACTTCGAATAATTTCTTTCTCAGTTGGTGAGCGTTAGTCAGATTTCCGTTATGAGCCAGGGTGATGCCAAACGGTGAGTTAACGTAGAAGGGCTGAGCCTCGGAAGCACTGGAGCTACCTGCGGTCGGGTAACGAACATGGCCAATACCCATATTCCCCTGTAAGCGCAGCATATGCCGGGTTTCAAATACATCCTTCACCAAGCCGTTTGCTTTACGCAGCCGGAACCCATTATGGTCATCAATGGTAACGATGCCCGCAGCATCCTGGCCTCGGTGCTGGAGCACCGTCAGCGCATCATAAATCGACTGGTTTACCGGTGCAAAACCGGCGATACCGACAATACCGCACATGTTGTCTTTTCCTCATAAGCCGCTTCGAATCGGTAATTGATTCGGTAAGAAACTCGACGTGCTCTGCAGGTAGTCAAAGAACCACCTGATGATATAACTGAACTGCGGGATTAATTGTGACTGTTTCCAGTCTTCACTTTGTGAGAAGCCGGTAAACGTGTCCAGAAAGAACAACATGGCTGAGACAATCAGAACACCTCGCAGCGCCCCAAAACAGATCCCCAATACCCTGTCTGTTCCTGATAACCCGGTACGTTCAACCAGTGAGCCAATCACGTAGTTAACAATAGCCCCGACGATCAATGTCGCGATGAACAAAATGCCGATGGCAATGCCGTTACGTACCACTTCATCCTCAAAACGGGTGAAGTAGACAGCAAGGTAAGTGTAAAAATGGCTGGCGACAAAAAACGCACATCCCCATGTTACAAGTGACAATGCTTCACGGACAAATCCCCGGATTAAGCTGACTAACGCAGAAAATCCGATAATCCCTATAATGACGTAATCAATCCAGACCATGACTATTCCAATGACGAAATCGCCGCTGCATCCTGTTCGCGGCGAATTCTAACAGAAAAAGAAAACGTTTGCGTAGGGGTTTCTGACCCCGCGACAAATTAAAGTGCGACGATTTTAAAAACAGCAATCGTCGCACAAACTTAGTACCCAACCCCCGTGTGCACTGACATTCTACTGCGCAGTTAAACTTTAGCGCCCCGTGCTATAGGGCCTGACCTGCCCATTCAGCCCGCTTAATGAATTAAGCTCCGGCAACGCGGATTGCAATTTTTGTTTTGATGCATCCGGCCCGACAAATACTCGTGTTATCTGGCCCTGAACCGGGGTTGCAGGCACCGTAAATGCCCGATGACCTGATAGGCGCAATGTAGCGACCACTTCATTCACTTTAGCGGCGTTTTTGAGCGCCCCCAGTTGGACGACATAAGCCTGCCCTATCGGTGCCTTTTCTTCTGCGGCCGGTTTACTCTCCGGCTGAACTTCCGGCTTAATTTCTGGTTTAACTGCCGGTTTAGGCTTAACTTCCTGCGGTTTTTTCTCTACCGGAACCGGTTTGATTTCGACCGGCCTCTTCTCAACAGGTTTCACCTCAACCGGCTTATTTTGCATCGCTGACGGTGCAACGATTGTCGGTTCAGATGGCAGGTTACCGGCATCATTAGCGGCTTGAGAGGCGGAATCATCTTTAGGGACTTCCACCGCTTGCGCCGCACCTTCTGGTGGCGCGATAGGCAAAGGCTGACTGACCGGCGGAACCGCGTCAATCTCCTGGCTATCACCGGGTTTTGGCACTAATGGGATAGCAGCAAACTCATCCTCATAATGCTTCTTTTTACCATCCAGCAGCCCCGGCAGCAAAATCACGCCCAACGCCACCAGAATTATGGTCCCGACTAAACGGTTCTGGAACTTACTTGCCACTCTCATTCCCCACGTTCATTCGTTTATAATTTCGATTTTTTATCAATAGGATACAGCCATATATTCAATGCAGCCATCACATGGGCGACAGTATGGAAAGAGCCGCAAACAATAACCACATCCTGTGGTTCTGCATCCTGCATGGCCTGACGCCAGGCAGTTTCAACATCACTAAATTGGCGAGATAGCCTGAGATGCTCAGCCAACTGCGCCGCAGTAGCCCCACGCGGCCCCTCTAGTGGTGCGCAATACCACTCGTCGACCTGTTCAGATAAGCACGCCAAAGTACCTGCAATATCTTTATCTGATAACATCCCAACCACTGCCCGTACTTTACCCTGTTTCGGCAATTGAGCGAGCCTGTCAGTCAAATAACGTGCAGCATGTGGGTTATGGGCAACATCCAAAATCAGCAAGGGTTGCTCACTAACAATCTGGAAACGCCCCGGCAGGCGGGCAGCCTGCAAGCCCTGGCGAATAACCGCTTCACTCAATGGCAATCCGCAATAGTGCAGCACGGCCAATGCAGTAGCCGCATTCGCCAATGGTACATTGGGCAGAGGTAAATCAGCCCACAGGCGATCGTCGCACTGCCAGCTCCAACGGTTTTCTTGCTGGCTTAACTGCCATTGCTTATCACGCTGATAGAGTTGTGCGCCAAGTTGCGCGGCAACATCAGCAATGGACTGCGGCATATCGGGTTCACCCACCACGGCAGGTTTTCCTGCGCGGAACACACCGGCTTTTTCGCGCCCAATACTTTCGCGATCAAAGCCCAGCCAGTCAGTATGGTCTATCGCGATACTGGTGATAGCCGCGACATCAGAATCAACAATATTGGTCGCGTCCAAACGCCCACCCAGACCCACTTCTAGGATCACTACATCAAGCTTAGCTTGCTTAAATAATTGCAGCGCCGATAAGGTGCCAAATTCGAAGTAAGTCAGCGAGATACCCTCACGCCCTGCTTCAATTTGGGCAAAAGAGTGGCTATGTTCGGCCTCAGGCAGCTCTTGCCCCTGAATACGGACTCGCTCGGTGTAACGCAAAAGATGAGGTGAGCTGTAGACCCCTACCCGCAGGCCCGCTGCCAGTAAAATTGATTCCAGGGTACAACAGGTGGTGCCTTTGCCATTGGTGCCGGCAATGGTAAATACTTTCGGGGCAGGTTTAAGCAGATCAAGACGCTCTGCAACCTGTTTAACACGCTCCAGACCCAACTCGATTGGTTGTGAATGCAAGCGCTCAAGATAGTAAAGCCACGCGGCCAAAGGCGACGTGGCTTGGGGAGTTTGATGATTGTTCATGAGTCCCGTCACTGATCTTTATTCACAATAACCGGGCACCACCTTATCATGGTGATGCCCGTTGGGAGAATCAGGCTTCTGCCTGAGTATCCGTCGCAGCACTATCTTTGGCGTCAACCACGCTTGGCTGTGGCTGATGAGTCAATTTAGACAAGATGCTGGCAATCGTCTGACGCATAACCGGACGGCGCACGATCATGTCAATAGCGCCTTTTTCAATCAAGAATTCACTGCGCTGGAAGCCCGGCGGCAGTTTCTCTCGTACGGTTTGCTCGATAACCCGTGGCCCGGCAAAACCGATCAGGGCTTTAGGCTCACCGATATTGATATCACCGAGCATCGCCAGACTGGCGGAAACACCGCCCATGGTCGGGTCTGTCAGCACTGAAATGTAGGGCAAACCGCGCTCTTGCATTTTAGCCAGCGCCGCACTGGTTTTTGCCATCTGCATCAGTGACATCAATGCTTCCTGCATACGGGCACCGCCACTGGAGGAGAAGCACACCAGCGGGCAATTATCTTCCAGTGCCTGCTCTACGGCCCGAACGAAACGCGCCCCCACCACTGACGCCATTGAACCGCCCATAAAGGCAAATTCAAATGCGGCGGCAACAACAGGCATACCCTGCAAGGTGCCTTTCATGGCAACCAAAGCATCTTTCTCGCCGGTCTCTTTTTGAGCGGCCGAAATACGATCTTTATACTTTTTGGAATCCTTGAATTTCAGGATATCCTTCGGCTCCAGCTCGCTACCCAATTCAACTTCACTACCCGCATCCAACAGCATATGTAACCGTGCACGGGCTGACATACGCATATGGTGATCACACTTAGGACAAACTTCCAGATTGCGCTCTAGCTCGGCACGGTAAAGTACCTGACCACAACTGTCACATTTCGTCCACACCCCTTCAGGAATACTCGCTTTACGGGTTTGTGTGATATTGCTTTTGTTAAGAATTCGTTCAATCCAGCTCATCGATGACCTTTCTGTTTGAACCTGGCCGTTGCCAGTCCGCTGTTCATGCTTTAACCATCTTCCTGAAAAACGCCCCAATAACAAATGCCTGAGATACACGCCAGCACAGCGTGGCTAAGGCACCGAAATTCGGGTTGTCCGCAGGAACAGACCATAAATGTCACTCATTAAACCATATTGGCTCGACAGTGTAGATAAAAAACTGGTCGAACCCTTGGCTTAGGTAACGTTTTTACTGATTTTTTTGACGTGCCGCCGCGCGCCGATGCCGCCAAATCTCAAATACACCGGGCAAAATTGACACCACAATAATGGCGACAATCAGCAATTTCAGATTGTTCTGTACGATAGGCACATTACCAAACAGGTAACCAGCATAGGTGAATAGCAGCACCCATACCAACGCCCCAATCACGTTATAGGCCGCAAAGTGACGATAGGACATTTTCCCCATTCCCGCGACGAACGGCGCAAAAGTGCGAATAATGGGCACAAATCGCGCCAGAATGATCGCTTTTCCACCATGTTTTTCGTAAAACTGATGGGTTTTATCCAGATAACTGCGGCGAAAAATTTTGGAATCCGGGTTGCTGAAGAGCTTTTCACCGAACACCCGGCCGATGGTGTAGTTGATAGCATCCCCCAAAATAGCCGCCGTCACCATCAGGGCCACCATGATATGCACATTGATATCATTGGATGGCAATGATGCCAGTGCGCCAGCGACAAAGAGCAGAGAGTCACCCGGCAGGAATGGCGTCACCACCAGACCGGTTTCACAGAATAAAATCAGGAATAAAATGCCATAAACCCAGACCCCATACTGCGCCACCAACTCAGCCAGATGAACATCAATATGCAAAATAAAATCAATAACGAAACGTATAAATTCCATAAATACTCTCGAGTGGTAAGCGAGCTTAAATTTTGATTGAGACTAGCTGAACTTCCTTAAGTATTCCTTAGCTCAAGGTCAGCGTTCAGCCAAACACCTATCATTTTATCCTAATCAATCATCTGCCAAAAAAAGCGGCCCCATTGGCGCTGCGGGTAAACCAAAGCGCTCTGGATAGTCAACAGAGACCAAATATAGCCCTTCGGCTTTCGCGGTTGCCGCCGCGCGAGTTCTGTCTTTTAGCGCCAACAACTCGGCCATCCAGGTCACATCCTGATTACCGCAACCAATCTCGATCAGGCTACCGACAATATTGCGCACCATATGATGCACAAAGGCATTGGCCTTGATATCTACCACGATATACGCGCCGTGTCGGGTAACTTTGATATGTTTTACATTTCGCCATGGTGTGCGCGACTGGCACTGCACGGCGCGGAACGAGGTAAAATCATTCTCGCCAAGTAGGCACTGCGCAGCCTGCTCCATTCTTTCGGCGTCCAGTGGCTGGTAGCAATGGGTCACCCCTTGCGCCAATACCGCCGGACGATAGCGATGGTTAAAAATAATATAACGGTAGCGGCGGGCCGTGGCACTGAAACGGGCGTGGAAATCTTCATCAACCGTTTTTACCCAGCGCACTGCAATATCGCCCGGCAGATGGCTATTGACCCCCATCGTCCAGGCGGCATCTTTGCGCACTGCAGTGGTGACAAAATGCACCACCTGCCCGGTCGCGTGCACCCCCGCATCCGTCCGCCCTGCACAAAATACGCCAATAGGCGCATTAGCAACTTTCGAAAGTGCCGCCTCCAGGCAAGCTTGCACGCTGGTGACCTCTTGCTGACGTTGCCAGCCGAAATAGCGACTGCCGTTATATTCAATACCCAGCGCAATTTTTAAACTGGCAGCATCTGCCACTGTGGCCTCTTGCTGCGCAACTGTTTCTTGCTGAGCCAACTCAAATTCGGACATCAGTAAAGTTGCTCCTGCAACAGGCGCTCCGCCGTTTCAATCGCCATTAATGCGCCACCAAAACGAATGTTGTCGGCCACCGACCAGAACTGTAATACCTCGGGAATACCATAGTCATTGCGCACACAACCTATGCTCAGGACATCACTGCCCGAAGCATCACTGACCTGTGTGGGGTAATCATCTTCTTCAGATAATTGGATATCTTCGCAGCTCTCCAGCTCGCTACGGGCCTCATCCGAGGAGATCGGGCGCAGCGCTTCCAGATGCACCACCTGCGCCTGACCATAGAATACTGGTGATTGAATGCAGGTCACCGAGATAGGCAAACCGTCGTCTTGTAGCACCTTGCGCACCTGATCTACCAAGCGGCGCTCTTCGCGCACACTGCCCTCTTCATCCGCCACCAGCGGCAAGACATTAAATGCCAGCTGTTTGGCAAAGAAACCCGGTTCAGCAGGGATGCCGTTTAGCAGCTTAGCACTTTGTCCGGCCAGATCGTCCACCGCGACTTTACCGTGGGCTGAGGCAGAAATGAGTGCCGTGACATGCAGGCGGGACAAACCCGCTTGTTCGGTCAGCGGCTTGATAGCCGTTAGCAACTGGCAGGCCATGCTATCGGCCACCGCAACAATATTGCGATTGCGGTAATCCGCCAGCACTTGAGGATTGACACTCGGCACTACCAGCGGCACATCATGCTCCATTGAGAACAGACCACTGCTGTCGATAACCAGACAACCGGCGTTACCCGCCTCTTCCGCATATTGCTGCGAGGCTTCAGGGCCGGCGACAAAGAAAGCCAACTGCGCCTGTGACCAGTCAAATTCAGCAACATTTTCAACCAGCAAACTTTTGCCGTTAAAGCGCACGGTCGCCCCAGCACTGCGCTCGCTGGCCAGCGGATACAACTCACCAACCGGGAACTGGCGCTCATTGAGCAGCTCCAGCAAAGCTTCACCTACTGCGCCCGTCGCTCCTAACAGAGCAATATTCCAGCCGTCAGACATGTTGGTTTTCTCCACTAACGTTCATTAAAATACAAGGATTTATACAAATACAAACAGACGGTAAATACCATCTTAGACTGCTGACAACCCCCGATGACTCGATTTGGAACGGAGAGGACGGGTGGAAGAGTAAAGCGTCCGCGCCAGGGATGGCGCGGCTCGAGCCTCCAGGGAGGGATTTACGGCGTCTTTACGATCTACCTGTTCTCTCCGCCACCGGCACTTTGTCAGAAAGAGTCATTGGCTTACAATAGCTGAGTCATAAAACCTAATTTCTGCAACAGCTCGGCACTGGCCGCATCATCACACTGCACACAAAGTGATGACCATTCGCGTCGCTCCTGATAGTGCTTACGCAGGCGATCAAACTCCCCCGGCAGGCCAGCAACACGGCGTAGCGGAGCATCATCGCGGCGCACATCATACACTAAGTGCATCAATCGTTTTAATTTGCCTTCATCCAGTTCACCATTCAACTGTAAGTGGCTGAACTCTGGCGGTGGCAATAAGGTGGCTAACGCTACCGATTGCGGCTGCCCCAGATGCTGACTGAAAGCTTCAAACACTTGCGTTGTACCGCGCGCTTTGCCTTCCAAGGTGTATCCGGCGATGTGTGGCGTGCCAATATCGACGAGGGCCAGCAGCGGTAACGACAGCTCAGGTTCCGGCTCCCACACATCCAATACCACACTGAGTTTTTTGCCTTTCTCCAGCGTACGGAGCAGTGCGGCGTTATCCACCACCGCACCACGGCAAGCATTGATCAATATACGACCATCCGGCAGGGCCGCCAGTAGCTCATCATCCGCCATATGCAGGCTTTGATAAGCGCCAGTTTTATTCAGTGGCGTATGGAAGGTGAGGACATCCGCTTCGCGCACCAGTTTTTCCAGCGGCCAAAAAGTGTCGTTATCGCCACGATCCGCACGGGGGGGATCACAGAGCAGCGTGCGCACGCCAAGGGCTTGCAGGCGAGCATTCAGTCGCGAGCCCACATTCCCCCCCCCAACGATACCGACCGTTTTATCGCGCAACTGGAAGCCATCGCGCTCAGCCATCATCATCAGTGCGGAAAAAACATACTCAACCACCGCTATCGCGTTACAGCCCGGAGCGGCAGAGAAGCCAATTCCCTGCTGCCGCAGCCAGTTGTCATCAACATGATCTGTACCGGCAGTTGCCGTGCCCACAAAGCCAATTGAGGTGCCTTGCAGCAGTGACTCATTAACTTTGGTGACCGAGCGCACCATCAGCGCATCGGCGTCAGCCAGCGCTTCACGGGGGATTGGTCGCCCCGGCACCGCCTGCACATCGCCTAAACGCCGAAATAGCGCCTCCGCGTACGGCATATTCTCATCAACCAGAATCTTCACGTTATTCTCCGGCAGCTCACTGCCCTACAGATGAAAAACAGGGGCTTAGTATATACCCAAAAAACGCAGAGCCACAGGTAGGCAGCCAGCGAAAGCATCCCGGTGAGCTGACTCAAGTCAGTGATTCGGGTAAGTGAGCGCAGCTAACAC
>NZ_CAWQAF010000044.1:207338-244714 GCF_963892745.1 Yersinia sp. Marseille-Q3913
CTGACTCAAGTCAGTGATTCGGGTAAGTGAGCGCAGCTAACACCCCTGTGGTTTCAGGGACGAAAGTTCATCCCCAAAGTCATTGGAGCCACAGGTAGGCAGCCAGCAAACGCATCCCGGTGAGCTGACTCAAGTCAGTGATTCGGGTAAGTGAGCGCAGCTAACACCCCTGTGGTTTCAGGGACGAAGGGGATTTGCGCGGCGAAAACGCTCTGGTGTCGTCCCTGCCACTTGCTGAAACATCGCAATAAACGCAGATGCTGAGCTGTAGCCTACATCCAGCGCCACATTTTGCACGGTTTTCCCCTGTTCTAACAATGAGATAGCATGGAGAAACCGCAGTCGCTGCCGCCATTCGCTAAATGCCATTCCCAGCTCTTGCTGACAACGGCGCGATAATGTCCGCTCAGTGGTATAGACCCGCCTGGCCCAGAGTGCCAGCGAGGTGTTATCCGCAGGGCAGCGCTCCAGCGCGGCCAGGATTGGCGACAATAGCTTATCTTGCGAGGTGGGCAGATAGGTGCGCTGCACCGGTGACACCCTGAGCTGATCAATAAATACGTGGGCTAATCGCCTATCTTGCTCGCTTTCCGGCATCAATAAGCCGCGAGAGAAGCAATCCTCCATAATGGCGCTAACGATTGGGCTGATATTCATTAAACAAGCGGAATCAGGTAAGCCATCACAGAGATCAAGGGCGATATCAATGGCGCGAAAATGTAGCGATTTGCGGTTAAAGCTGGAGTGCTCGACACCCGCGGGGACCCAGACACTGAATTCAGGGGGTGCCAAAAAGCGTTGGCCGCCAATATTCATCGCCAACACCCCTGATTTAACACAAATTAATTGCCCATAGGTGTGGGTATGCGGCAGGAATTCAGTATTGGCATGATATCTCTCACAGCGGAAGGACAAACTCTGCGGCTCAATGGCGGGCACCACGGGAAAAGAGGGTTCTGTCATGATGCATTGGCTCCGGCAAGCCCCATTCCTGCGGCTTAAATTGTCCTGATCAGCCCAATCATTGTCTGATTATCGTTATATAGAATAAACCAGACAGCGGTAAACTGCACCGCATAAGTGTATGGATGAGAATTATTAGCATGAATGTGTTATTCCCCCTGTTCGCGGTGATTATTTGGTCAATCAATGCCGTGGTCAGCAAAGTATCGGCAACCGCCATTGATCCCGCCGCAATCTCTTTCTACCGCTGGTTGTTGGCGCTACTGACATTAACCCCATTTTTGCTGCTGGGCGTGATCCGCAACTGGTCAATGATACGCGTCTATTGGTGGAAGCTGATGATTCTGGGGTTACTGGGCATGGTGCTGTACCAAAGTCTGGCCTATTACGCGGCCCACAGTGTTAGCGCCCTGTTTATGGGAATACTCAGTTCATTGATTCCGCTGCTGACGGTGCTGATTAGTATTGTGCTGCTACGTGTGGCCCCGACAGTGGGCATAGCGCTGGGTAGCCTGTTGTCATTGGGGGGATTGGTGTGGTTAGTCAGTGCGGGCAACCCTGCACAGTTGTTGCAACATGGCATCGGCAAAGGTGAATTGATGATGTTAGGCGCATCGGCATCCTATGCCCTCTATGGAGTGTTAACTAAACGCTGGGCCATTCAGTTGCCAAATTGGCAATCCCTTTATATGCAGATAGCCTTTGGTGTCCTGCTATTAATCCCTAACTTCCTGTTGGCACCGGATGTCCAATTAACCGCGCAAAATATCCCACTGGTGTTATTTGCCGGCATTCCCGCCTCGATTATTGCGCCCTATTTATGGATTCAGGGTGTCATGCGCCTTGGTGCAAACACCGCGTCAATATTTATGAATCTGACGCCCGTATTTACCGCCATTATTGCCGTGACTCTCCTCCATGAGCAATTGCACAGCTACCATCTGATTGGCGGCGGTATTACCCTCGCGGGTGTCGTACTGGCTCAGCGCCTGCGCAGGCCACTGCGTAGAAAGAATGCACAGTGAAATAGTCAGATGGTGACCACTAATTGCCGTAAATGTTGTGCCAGTTGGCTAACTGATTTCTCACCGGTGGCAGCTTCTACAGTCAAATTTTCCAGCAGGTTGCCATTGTCACAAATGTGGACACCATTGCGATGGAGAAAAGTCATGGTGACAAAAAATGCCGTACGCTTATTGCCATCATTAAAGATATGTCCGCGAACGATGGCGACCCAATAAGTTGCGGCTAGCTCAAAAAGGTCTGTAACACCGTCATAATGAGTCCGATTTTGTACCCGGTAGATCAGCGCTTCAGCCCTGCCGGGATCCGGAATTCCGGCCACCCCCGCAAAACGCCGCAGTATTCGATCATGAAAAGCAATAACTTCCTGTGCGCTCACCCATATCATCGATCAGTCAACGCCGCTACAGTCGCACCGTGACGCTGCATCATCAGATCAAATTCAGCATCTAGCTTGGCATTCTGATATGCCTCGAACTCAGACTTACTAATGACCACCGCAGCGCTACCATCTCGACGGGTGATTTCAACCGGTTCGCCGTGAGTAGCTGCATCCAGCACTTCTGAAATATTGGCTCTGGCTTGGGTTGATGTATATGTACGCATATTGCCTCCTCAAATGTACTTTTTAAGTGTACTTTTAAATAGTTGAACATTCAAACCGGCAAAAAAAGCCCGGCATGAATGCACCGGGCGATAGCATAGAAAAATGTTATATCAGAATGCCGCCCACCACAGGCGCAGCTTCATGCCCCAATAACTGGTCCAGCCGCTGGTGTGCTGCACCATCTTGCCCTGATAGAGGATCACCAGCGTCGGTGTCACACTGACTTGCCATTGGGCTGATAGCTGGCCGGATGGGTCGTTAACCACTGGTAATTGATAGCCTTTTTTGCTCAGCCAGCGCTCAACCTGTGGGGCATCTCCGGAGCGCAATGCTACGGTCAACACATTCTCGCCCTCCTGCACCAACTGATTGACACTGGGGCTGGTGAATTTGCACACCCCGCACCATGTCGCCCAGAAATAGATCAGCAGCGGTTTATTTTGGCTCATCGCCTGTAAAGAGACCGTTTCCCCGGTGAGCGTTTGCAAAGGCGTATCTGACCAATCCGGCGGTGCCTGCGGGCTGCGCAGCCAATCCATCCCCAGCGAAACCACTGCCAGCAGCAACACTAAAACCGCCAGCTCTTTGCCCCAGCGCTTTAAGCGACTCATTTGCCCGCCTGTGCCAGTTGCTGTTTCACTATCTCCTCCAGCTGTTCATAGGAGATAGCGCCCGGCACCATTTGGTCGCCAATTAAGGTGGCTGGTGTGCCCTGAATGCCCAGTTGATCGGCCAATTTTAGATTACTGCGCAGCACATTCAGACTTTGTTCACTCAGTTCCACTGGTGTGACGCCGGTTTTTTTCTGCGCCGCGGCAATACTATTGGCATCGTGGAACCCTTTTTTCGCTATCAAGCGTTGATGAAATGGCAGGAACTGATCCGGGCGCTGCTGCCACAGGGTCAACGCCTGTCGGGCGGCGGTCACTGAACTTTCCCCCTTAAACGGCAGGAGTTTTATCACCACCGCCACCTGCGGGTACTCCTGCACCAGTTTTTCCAGCAGTGGATCAAAGGTTTTGCAGAATGGGCAGTTGTAATCGGTAAACGACACCAGCGTTAATGTGGGTTTTTCCGCGCCAAATCGTGGGCTAGCTGGGTCCTGATATAGCGCTTGCTGATTGGCGGCGATAAACTGATTCAACTGCTGCCCCTGTGCCTGGTTGGCTTGTTGCTGCCAGGCATTGACCGATTGTTCCAGAATATCCGGATTCGCTATCAGGGTTTCGCGGATTAACTCTTTGATCCGCACCTCTTGCGCGGGTGTGAAAGGCTCCGCCGCCCAGAGTGGCGTGGCGATCAGCGCTAATAACAAAACCATTAAAATTTTCATTCTGTATTTCCTTTTGCATCGACCAAAACTTTCAATAGAACATCACGATCCAGAAGTGGGGAGAGCACTACCCCTTGCGGTTGTTGTGGCCCATAAATCTGATTGAATGGGATAGCAACAGTGCCGCGCTCGCGCAAAAATTGGGTAATATCAGCTGAGGGCCGCGTCCAGTCACCCCGTAGCGCCACCACGTCCGGTGCTTGCAGCGCCTGCTGCACATCATCGCGCATCAGCACATGTATCTTGTTGACCTTGCAGGTCACACACCAGTCAGCCGTGACGTCGACAAACACTCGTTTATGCTCGCGCAGTGCCTGCTTAATGGCGGATTCTGTTAACGGCTGCCATGGGATGTTGTCATGGAGCGGCTTACGCCACAGATTAGCCGTCAGTGAACCGGCCAGCAGTAGAGCACCAATGACCAGCACGCTGATTAAGCTGACGATGGTGGCAACTCGCGCGCCATAGCGCCAACCAATGGCGAGTAACAGCGCCAGTAGCAGCACGCCAGCCGTGATAATCACCACTTGCAGACCAATATGGCTGATCATCAGAGTGAGCAACCACAGGCTGGAGGCTAGCATCAGCACGCCCATGGCAATTCGCAGATGGCTCATCCAACGGCCAGGGCGCGGTAGGCAAAGTGCCAGTGTCGGCCACGCGGCCACCACCAACCACGGCAAGCTCATACCGACACCGAGCGCGGTGAATATTCCCCACAGAGCAGGCAGCGGGGCCGCCAGTGCAAACGCCACTGCCGTGCCGAGAAATGGCGCGGAACAAGGGGTTGCCAGCAGGGTCGCCAGTGCACCCTGCCCAAAGTGACCCGTCAAGCCACGGGCGCCTGATTTCTCAACGCGCGGAGCAGCAATGCGGCTGTTCAGTGACGAGGAGAGCTGGATGTCGAACAGGCCGAGCAGATTGGCGGTAAACAGTGCGGTGACCAGCACCATAAAACCGATAAACCACGGATTCTGGAACTGGATCCCCCAACCCAGAGCGTGATTGCCTAAACGCAAAGCGGTCATTAGCAGTGCCAGTAACCAAAATGAGCTGATGATCCCCGCCGAAGAGGCCAAAAACTGCCAACGCACCTGACGGCGAGTTTGCTGCTCGGTTTGCAGAATCGACCCCAGTTTCATCGCCAATACCGGCAGCACGCAGGGCATCAGATTCAGAATTAATCCGCCCGCCAGCGCCATCAATATCCAAAGCCAAAAGGCGGTGGACGGCTCTGGTAACCTAAGTGCTGACCCAATGTTTAGCGTGGTTTCTTGCGCCAAACCCGCATCGCTAATCACCATGGTCAGCAGCTTGCCGCGCAGATCTGCCGTCCCTTCGCCCCAACCATCCGTGGCAGGAACCCGCACCGACAGTTGGTTACCTTGCACGCTAACGATGGGTTTACCGAGATCCACATCATCCAGCGTATCGAAGAACAACGCGGGCTGCTGCCACCCCTCTTCACGCAGCGCCAGAATCTGCACTTCGCCGTTGCCATAGCCCACCTGAATCTGTTTGGTCAAGGCATTAACAATCGGCACTTGCCCCATCGCCTGGGCAAAATCGTGCGCAAATTGCTGCTGGTTTTCAGCGCTTATCGGCGAGGAGAGATCGAGGTTAAATGGGTAGTCGGTCAAAATGCAGACATTACTACAGGTCGAGAGGGTTAATGTCCCGCTCAGTCTCTTGGGCTGTGGGCCGGAAATGACGATCGGCAGCATCACCTGCTGATGATATCCCTGAGTTGAAATCCCAGAAACATCAAAGCGTTGCGGTACTGGCCAGAACCATTTTACAGCGACAAGGGCCGCCTCCCACTTGATGGTGGGCGCAATCCCCCCCTCTCCCGGCGAGCGCCAATAGGTTTTCCAGCCATCCTCCAGTTGAATGGCAAGCAACATGCGGGTTTCACCGCTCGTTGATGGCTCGGCACGTATCCGAACTTTGGCATGGTCATTTTGCACACTGACCAGCCAGCCGCTATCTGCCGCCCAAAGAGTCGGCATCCATAGCAGCAACAGACAGAACAAGGCTGTCTTGCTTAAATTGAACATTATTTTTCTCCAAAAAATAGATAAATAACAGCAACAACTGAGTTGCCGTCATGACGCCAAAAACGTCTCTATTCTCGGAAAATGCATAATCGCAAATGCACCCTCAAACTACTGGGTGAGATGACTCTGGGCGGCGGGAATCTCATGCCGGTCGGTGCGGTCGGCATCAACAGCAGCAGCAACAGGCCCAAAGAGAAAATGGCTAATTCGAACAGCACCGGCGGTGACGCCAAGAGGGATTTGGCACTTAGCTCGCAAGGTGTTGGCGCTTCATTGGCGTCGGTAAGAGTCTGTGATGACGAGATCGGGAGGAGGTTTTTTTCCAACGCGTGCAGGCTGGCGATGCGTTGCGTCATACAGACCAGTATGACCAGGCAAGCCAGACAGAGGAACCACTTAGCAGCGCGTTGTCTTTTAACCATTATCCTTGTTTAACCATTATCCGGGCGATTCATCTCAAAAATTATTGAGTCAGTCCCATTCAGGATGAGCGCTCATCTTAACGGCATAATCAAGATTATCAATGTCTGAACCTAAACTATCACTCAACATTACAATTAATGGCCAAGGCATTTACTTAAAAAATGTAATGTCGCCGGCACATTTACAGGTATCATATTGGCAGCCCGCACCTATCGCTGGCTAATCCCACTATTTTCCATCGTATCGCCTCCACAGCGAAGGACCGGTTATATGCAACCTTTGAACGGCCCAGGTGCCCCCCTTGCCAGTGATCGCAATGTCGCACCGACCAAGATGACCCATCAGGGCCAAGTGGACGATCAGGCACTGACTCCTGCTCAACGCACCACACTGGAAAAACTGATTGTGCGGATTATGGCCCTCAGCCCGATTAAATCAGCCGAGATCTGGGCCGCCCTGCGCCACGATTTATCCCTTAGTAGCACCAGTGATTTGCTCGCCCGCCACTTTCAGCCAGCGGAGCAGCTGCTGCAAACTCGCTTGTTGCAGACACAGGAAAATCACGCCAATCACCAGTTACGCCAACAACTGACCGAACTGCTGCCTCAGGGTAACAATCGACAGGCGGTGAGTGACTTTATTCGCCAGAATTTTGGTCACACGGTATTAAGCCAGTTAAGCCATTTCGAATTACAGCAAGTATTAGTGTTGCTGCAATCCGGCACGCTAAATATTCCGCAACCACAGTTGACCACCATAACTGACCGGCCACTATTGCCAGCAGAACAGCAAAATATTCAATCGCTGGTGGCAAAACTCAGTGCCGTCACCGGCGAACAGCCGGCAAAAATATGGCAAGCGCTGTTTGATATGGTGGGAGTGAAAAGTAGTGACCCGCTGCCAGCGCGCCATTTCCAGATCCTCAGCCAGTTTTTGCAGACCAAAGTGGTTCTTAGCCAACAAACTGCGCCGACACTGGTTAATCTGCAAACTGCGCTAAAACAACCCGCTACTGCGCAAGAGCAGCAGTTACTACTCGATTATAGCCAGAACCGCTTTCAGGCCGGCCCCTCAACACCACTGACACAAGCACAGCTGAACGATATTATCAATGTGCTATTTTCCGCCCGATTAGACCGGGCCAATGCGGCACAATATTTAGCCGAAGATCAAAAAATCCTTCAGCCGGTCATTAACCCGATGATTGTCGCATTACCGCAATCAGTACAAACCTTGCTGCAAAAACCGTCACTGGTAATTGTCGCGGTAGCCATAGTGATCGCTTGTTTACTGGCAATATTCCTTTAAGCGCCAATAAAGCCCGCTGATGGTATAAGGGTGAATAGATTTTTCCGATTACTCACAACCGATGCTGACAGGAATGTAACGATGAAGATTTTGGGCCTTATTGGTGGGATGAGTTGGGAATCGACCATTCCTTATTACCGGATGATTAATCAGCAGGTTAAAGAGCAATTAGGCGGGTTGCACAGCGCCAAAATTATTCTCTACAGTGTAGATTTTCATGAAATTGAACAGCTGCAAGTTAAAGGTGACTGGCAGACAGCGGCAAAAGTGCTGTCTGATGCTGCCATATCATTAAAACTCGCGGGGGCTGAGGTGATAGTGGTATGCACAAATACCATGCACAAAGTGGCCGATGATATTGAAGCCGCCAGTGGGTTGCCGCTATTGCATATTGCCGATGCCACTGCCGCACAAATTAAGCAGCAAGGGATCAATAAAATAGGTTTATTGGGCACCCGCTATACCATGGAGCAAGATTTCTATCGTGGTCGTTTAACTAAAAAACACGATATTGAGGTTATTACGCCAGATAGTGCTGACCGTGAAATCATTAACCGCATTATTTATGAAGAGCTGTGTCTGGGGGTTATCAATGATATCTCCCGCCAAGAGTATCGCCGAGTTATAGGCAAATTAGAGCAACAAGGTGTGCAAGGCATTATCTTTGGCTGTACTGAGATTACCTTGCTGGTGAATGCGCAAGATGCCAGTGTGCCGGTCTTCGATACCACTGCTATCCATGCCAAAGCCGCCGCAGAGTATGCGCTGAAGCTCTAGTCGTTATTAGCCTCTATGTTATTGGCGTCTATATTATTGCCGTTGTTGTTGTCACAAACCAGCAACGGCAAGCACGAAAAATATCAGCCTCTAATAACATTTTTCCCCGCAGCCTTGGCGTTATAAAGCATTTTATCTGCGCGGATTAATAATTGCTCCTGCGCTTCATTTTGCGCCAACTCGACCACGCCCAAGCTCATTGTCACGTGAATATTGCCATCCACCGGCATTACCTCAATGAGCTGTCTGATCTCCTCGGCAATGATTTTAGCCTCGTTTAATTGCGTGTTCGGTAACACAATCATAAATTCATCACCCCCCCAACGACCCAAAACGTCAATTTCTCTAATATTATTCCTAATCACATCAACAATATGTGTCAGCGTTAAATCCCCGACAGAGTGGCCATATTGGTCATTAATAAATTTAAAATTATCTAAATCCAGCGAAAGCAATGATAGCGGCTGGCAAAATCGCTTAGCACGGTTATATTCATGCTTCAGTACTTTCTCCAGTAAATAGCGGTTGGCGGCTGAGGTTAATACATCAGTTTCGGAAAGGCTTTTTTTGATATCTAATTGCTGCTGTAGCTGGTAATTGATTTTACGTAACTCTGACGTTCGCTCTTCAACTAATGCTTCCAGTGTTTTATTTTTTAGCTCTAACTTTTCAAGGCGATGTTTTTTATCATGAATATTCCGGTGAGCCCCGATCATCCTTGATACCGAGCCATCGCGATTACGTTCAATCACTTTGCCGCGATCTTCAATCCAGATATAGTCGCCTTCATGAGTCAGGCAGCGATACTCTATCTGGTATCTTTCGGACTGATTATTAATATAGGCATCAAACTGAAACATGACCCGGTCAAAATCATCGGGATGGATAATTTTTTCCCACGTATGTACTGTATTTTCAAATGCATGAACAGGATAGCCCAGCATTTCATACCAACCGGAATTACGGTAAACAAATCCATTGTTTGCATTCCAATCCCAGATACCATCACTTATTACTTCCAGTATTTCATGAACAACGCGCTCGTTTAAATCGGCAATCTTCAGCTTCTGATCACTTTGATTATGGCTCATTGAACTACCCTGCTGTGTTGGTAAATTAAAAAGCAAAAATAGATTTGTTTAATTATTGTTCTAATATTGTGAGTTAACGCTTTTAGGCAGGCAAGGGTTTTTTAACGCTAAATTTGACTTTAAACGACTAAGAACATATTAAAAACAGATGAAATTTAAGCTAATACGTTAGTATTCAATCACCTACTTTTTATGTTGTTATCTACTTTGGTTATTTAGTATAAGATGTTTTTATGAATAACAAGTGATCCTCTCTCATTCTTTTATACAAAAAGATGAAATTAACAAAAAAGAGACGTTTATCTGATGATTACACGCTATTTTTTGCATAGCGGTTATTTTATAGCGAATAAAAAAGCCCGCAATCACTTGCGGGCCTAATTATTCAGGATCAACCAGCAGAAATATCTGCGACTGACCTTATTACTGGTATTTACGCATAACCAGGGTGGCGTTAGTCCCACCAAAACCAAAGCTGTTAGACATCACCGTGGTCAGTTCACGTTGAGTTGGCTTGGTGACGATATTCATCCCCGCCGCTTGCTCATCCAGATTTTCAATATTGATGCTTGGTGCGATAAAGCCGTGCTCAACCATCAACAGGCTGAAGATCGCTTCATGGACACCTGCGGCCCCCAGAGAGTGACCAGTCATCGCTTTGGTTGAGGAGATAGCTGGCGTGTTATCACCGAATACTTCACGGATCGCGCCCAGCTCTTTCACATCACCAACCGGTGTTGAAGTGCCGTGTACGTTCATGTAGTCGATTGGGGTATCAACACCTTCCATTGCCATCTTCATGCAGCGAACCGCACCTTCGCCTGATGGTGCAACCATGTCGGCACCGTCAGAGGTGGCACCGTAGCCAACAATTTCAGCATAAATATGTGCACCACGGGCCAGAGCATGTTCCAACTCTTCCACCACCACCATGCCACCACCGCCTGCAATCACGAAACCATCACGGTCTTGATCATAAGTACGGGAAGCTTTGGCTGGCGTTTCATTGTATTTGGTCGACAATGCGCCCATCGCGTCGAACTCACAGGCCATTTCCCAACACAGTTCTTCACCGCCACCGGCGAAGACCACGTCCTGTTTGCCCAGTTGGATCAGTTCCAAAGCGTGGCCAATACAGTGTGCGGAAGTGGCACAAGCGGAGCTAATGGAGTAGTTCACGCCTTTGATTTTAAACGGTGTTGCCAGACAAGCGGAGACACCAGACGCCATGGCTTTTGTCACCATGTAAGGGCCTACGCCTTTCAGGCCACGGGGGGTACGCATGGCATCGGAGCCAGCCACCTGATTGCGGGGTGAACCACCACCAGAACCGACAACCAGTCCACTACGGAAATTTGAGACCTGCTCATCCGACAAACCAGAGTCTGCAATCGCTTCTTGCATCGCAAGGTAAGCATAAATTGAGGCGTCGCTCATAAAACGCAGCACTTTGCGATCAATGAGATCTTTTGGCTCAGCGGCGAGTTTTACATCGCCCCAGACATGGCTGCGCATACCTGCGTCTTTAAATTCCTGAGCGAAAGTAATGCCAGAACGGCCTTCCTGCAAAGATGCCAGAACTTCCTGCTGGTTATTACCAATGCTGGAGACAATACCCAAGCCAGTAATGACTGCACGCTTCATTCAATACCTCTTCCACTTATTTTACATTCGGGATTTTGCAACGCACTTTAGCGTACAGTTGTACGCCGAACAAGTCCGATCAGCGTAATATAGCCAGATAATTTTACAATTTGCACGCGGCGGGTCACATAGTTAGAATCGCCCCACCCCTTGAGATACGAGTCTTTTAACGTGAGCCAAGCGCCAATCCAAACTGCGATATTAAGCTGGAACGAACAGGGTACACCTGTATCGGAACAGTTTGATGATATCTATTTTTCCAATGAAGATGGGCTGGAAGAGACGCACTACGTTTTTCTCAAGGGCAACGGCTTTCCTGCACGTTTTGCCCAACACCCACGGGATAACTGCATTTTTGCCGAAACCGGCTTTGGCACAGGGTTGAATTTTCTGACATTATGGCGCGATTTTGCCCAATTTAAGCAGCAAAACCCCACCGCCAAACTTCAGCGTTTGCACTATATCAGCTTCGAGAAATACCCCCTGCTGATCGCCGATTTAGCGGCTGCCCATCGGCGCTGGCCGGAACTGGCGACCTTTGCCGAGCAGTTGCGAGCGCAATGGCCCCTGCCCCTTGCCGGCTGCCACCGTATTTTGCTGGCTGAAGGGGCTATCACGCTGGATTTGTGGTTTGGCGATGTCAATACGTTGCTGCCACAGCGGGATGCCAGCCTGAATAATCAAGTGGATGCCTGGTTCCTCGATGGCTTCGCACCCGCCAAAAACCCCGATATGTGGAATGATACCCTGTTCAGTGCAATGGCGCGTATGGCCAGATCGGGAGGCACTTTTGCTACTTTCACCGCCGCCGGATTTGTCCGCCGAGGGTTACAGCAGGCCGGGTTTGAGGTCGCTAAAGTGAAAGGATTTGGACAAAAACGTGAAATGCTAACTGGCACCTTGCCACAAAGCCTCGATACACAATGCGCCCCTTGGTATCACCGCCCCTCTGCTGCCCATAGTGATGATATCGCGATTATTGGTGGCGGGATTGTCAGTGCATTGACCGCATTGGCTTTGCAGCACCGTGGGGCGCAGGTCACACTATATTGCGCCGATACACAACCCGCACAGGGCGCATCCGGTAACCGTCAAGGTGCGATTTACCCGCTGCTGAATGGCAAAAATGATGCACTGGAGACCTTTTTCACCAGCGCCTTTACCTTTGCCCGCCGCCAATATGACCAATTGATTGAGCAAGGTATTCGCTTTGATCACCAGTGGTGCGGTGTTAGCCAATTGGCGTTTGATGAAAAAAGCCGTGGCAAGATTGATAAGATGCTGCAAACCCAGTGGCCGGAAGCTCTCGCCCAAGGGATGAACCGCGAACAGCTCAGTGTGCTGGCCGGATTAGATTGCGCCCACGATAGCATACACTATCCCGCCGGTGGCTGGCTCTGCCCATCAGAGCTCACCATCGCGCTCATAGCGCTGGCACAACAAAACGGCATGGTTTGCCATAATCAGCATGAATTGCAGCAGTTAGCGCACATTGATGGGCAGTGGCAGTTAACCTTTGCACAAGCCGCCAAGCAACATGCCACCGTGATCCTGGCAACAGGTCACCGCTTAGCAGAGTGGGAACAAACTCGCCATCTGCCGCTCTCTGCCGTGCGCGGCCAGGTATCGCATATCCCCACCACCCCCGTGCTCAGTCAGTTGCGGCAAGTGCTGTGCTATGACGGCTACCTAACACCCGTGAACCCCGCCAATCAGCAGCACTGTATCGGGGCCAGTTATCAGCGAGGCGATGTCGCCACTGATTTTCGGGCTGACGAACAGCAAGAGAACCGCGATCGACTATTACGCTGCTTACCGCAGGTGAGTTGGCCGCAACAGGTTGATATCAGTGATAATCAGGCTCGTTGTGGGGTGCGCTGTGCTATCCGTGACCATTTACCGATGGTCGGTGCGGTGCCAGATTACGCCGCCACTCTGGCGCAGTATCAGGATCTGCCACGCAAGATCCAGCGCGGTGATGAGATAGCCCTAGCCCCAGTGTGGCCGGAGTTATTTATGGTGGGTGCATTGGGGTCACGTGGTTTATGCAGTGCACCATTAGCGGCTGAAATTCTGGCAGCACAGGTATTTGGCGAGCCTCTACCACTGGATGCCTCTACCCTGGCGGCACTGAACCCTAACCGCTTCTGGATCCGAAAATTACTGAAAGGCAGGCCAGTGCAACAGCGCTAACGCCCTGCGATTTCAGGGCCAAAGGTTATTTAATAGCCTGTTCCAGCAAACGATCCCACAATCCCAATACCAAAACCTGATCCGGTGGGGATAGCTCACCGGCTTTGATGGCTTTATCCAAACTGGCTCGCACGCGGGCATGTAACTGCTCAGCAGTGTGTTCACCGAACTCTTCCGACTCAGCCACAGCTAACGTCAGATGACCGCGTAGGTAGCCACCGGCAAATAAATCATCATCACTGGCGTGCTCTACCATGTCATCTATCTGCGCCAGGATATGTGTTTCAAACTCTGCGATCATCACTCTTATCCTAATTATATCAATCTGTTATTAAACTAAATCTTCCGGATAGGGAAATAGTTCTGGAGCCAGCGGTGGCGTATTGTAAAACGATTGTAGCGCCTGAATAAAGCCCGCAGGTCGTGGGGATATTCCGTTTTCCAGGTGCCATAGCACTTGTTCGCGCACTTTACGCTGGAATGTGATTCGATCCGGCTCACAATCCCCGCTTAGATTGTCGCAACTGACATTGAAAGGGAAACCAGCCGCTACACAAAACATCCACTCCAGTGCCTGCGGTTTAATCTCTACCACTTCAAATTGGCTCTGGGTTAACGCATCGCGTCCATCCGGGCAGTACCAATAGCCAAAATCCACCAGTTTGCGCCGCTCTTCACCGGCAATACACCAATGGGAGATTTCATGCATCGCGCTGGCGTAATAGCCGTGGGCAAAAACCACCCGATGGTAAGGAAATTCGTCGTCGGCGGGCAGGTAGATAGGTTCATCGTCCCCTTTGACCAATTGCGTATTAAATGAGTTGCTAAAACTGGCATTAAAAACGTCGATCAACTGCTGATAATGGTGCGTCATGCTTGAGTCCGTAAGAGCGGTATCGCGAGTGACATCAGGTTATCCCTGATAAGTTGATACCTTAAGTTATGCGAAAACGTGTAATCCCAGCCAGGAGGAGATCTCGGCACCGTGGCTGTCGTATAGCAGCTTGCAGCTCATGACGAATGACACCACGACAATCATTGGGCGGATTAATTTCTGCCCCTTGGTCAGCACCATATGTGCCCCCAGACGCGCACCCAGCACTTGCCCGACCAACATTACCAGCCCAATACTCCACACCACTTTGCCGCCGACAATAAAGAAAGTCAGGCCACCCAAATTAGAGGTGAAATTCAGGATCTTGGCATGGGCGGTGGATTTCGCCAGATTGAAACCGCACAAGGTGACAAAGGCCAGTGCATAGAAAGAACCCGCGCCGGGACCAAAGAAACCGTCATAAAAACCGACACCACCACCGGCTATCAGAGCAAAGGGCAGTGCAGACAAACGGCGCTTTTGGTCAAATTCGCCTAACTTAGGCGTCACCAGAAAATAGACGCCGATGCCTATCACCAACAACGGCAGAATTTGCCGCAAAATATCCGCCCGCATATGCTGAACTAAAATCGCGCCCAGCATCGAACCCACTAAGGTCAGTGCGATGGTCAGCTTTTGATCCTTTAGATTAACCGCGCCACGGCGGATAAAATAGAGGCTGGCGGAGAACGACCCGCCGACAGATTGCAATTTGTTGGTCGCCAAGGCCTGCGCGGGGGGTAAGCCCACCGCTAGCAGCGCCGGGACAGTGAGTAAACCGCCGCCACCCGCGATGGAATCAATAAATCCGGCCAATAACGCAACTACAAACAATATCCCCAGAACCGCAGGACCAAGGGTAAACCAATCCATAATTTATTCCGCAGCAAAATGGTTGTCCAGCAACGCCTGACATGAAGGCGGCAGTGGTGGTGGTAGAATTTTACCCGGTTTAGCACTTGGCTGATGAGGCTGGAACCAGCTCTCCAGCTCGGCACCGCAGCCATCACCCGCTGGCGGTGTCTCTTGATCCAGGCACTCCAGGCTATCGGCTGGGCAGCGCAAACGCACGTGCATATGAGCACGGTGACCAAACCACGGGCGCACTTTATGCAGCCAATGGCGATCCGTACCCGCATCCAGGCAGAGCTGTTTTTTAATCGCTGGATTGACGAAAATGCGGGTCACTTCACTATCGTTAGCCGCTAGTTTAATCAAATTTTCAACTTGTGGCTGCCAAAGTGCTGGCACCACCCGTTTACCGTCCGCGGCAACCAAATCAATAGGTTGCGGTTTTAGTAACTGCTGTTGGCTCCAGCGCTGTGGTGGCAGCTGTAACCAGATGTCGACATCCAGACCTGACTGATGACTGGCATGACCACTGCTAAAACGCCCACCTGCGGGCATCGCCATATCACCAATCAACACCATACCAAGCTGATTTTTTTGAGCTTTATCACTTAGACGGTGAATAAAGTTCAATAAATCAGGATGGCCAAAATAGCGGCGTTGATCCGGGCGCATCACCTGATAATCTACCGATTGAAGCGGCAAAGGCATGGCACCAATCACGCAGCCATTAGCAAAACCACCAATCGACTGTGGCGATCCCGCCACCGGACTCACTATCTGTTGCCACGGCGTCGCAGCCATGACTGGTGCTGTTGCGCCCAGCACCACTAAGCCCGCAAGAGCCACAACACTCGCAACCCATCTGTTCATTGTGCCTACCAACGCGGAACGTCTGAAACCACATCACCGCACTGCGCACGCTGGCGCAACAGGTGATCCATTAGCACAATTGCCATCATCGCTTCAGCAATCGGCACAGCACGGATACCGACGCAAGGGTCATGGCGACCACGAGTGACCATCTCCACCGCCTCACCCTGCCGGTTAATGGTTTGCCCCGGAACCATAATACTGGACGTAGGTTTCAAAGCGATATGCGCCACGACCGGCTGGCCGCTGCTGATACCACCCAGAATGCCGCCAGCATGGTTGCTCTGGAAACCTTGCGGCGTGATCTCATCACGGTTTTCGCTACCACGCTTGGTGACCACTGCAAAACCATCGCCAATTTCCACCCCTTTCACCGCATTGATGCTCATCAGCGCATGGGCCAGATCCGCATCCAAACGATCAAAAACCGGCTCGCCCAAACCGACGGGCACCTGTTCGGCCACCACAGTGATTTTGGCACCGATCGAGTCGCCCGCTTTCTTCAGCTCGCGCATCAGCGCATCCAGCGGCTCCAATTTACTGGCATCTGGACAGAAGAACGGATTCTGCTCGACCAAATCCCAATCAATCAAATCACAGCTGATATCACCAATTTGTGCCAAATAGCCCCGCACCTGCACACCAAATTTCTGCGCCAGATATTTTTTGGCAATGGCACCAGCAGCAACGCGCATCGCAGTTTCACGGGCGGAGGAGCGGCCACCACCACGGTAGTCGCGCACACCATATTTCTGTTCATAGGTGTAGTCAGCGTGGCCTGGGCGGAACACGTCTTTAATCGCGCTGTAATCTTGCGAACGCTGATCAGTATTCTCAATCATCAACCCGATACTGGTCCCGGTGGTTAGCCCCTCGAACACACCAGATAAAATACGCACCTCATCCGGCTCGCGGCGTTGAGTGGTATAGCGTGAAGTGCCCGGACGACGTCGGTCGAGATCCAACTGAATATCGGCCTCGGTAATGGGAATACCTGGCGGAACGCCATCGATAATACATCCCAAGGCGATACCGTGAGACTCACCAAAAGTGGTGACGCGGAAAAATTGCCCAATACTGTTCCCAGCCATCACGGCTCCTTACCCTTTAGTGATAAATAAGTTACTTATAGTTAGTCTGCCAGCACAACATCATCGCGCTGACAGAGGTTATAAGTGGCGATTAATCAATCGCGATACATGCTGAAATGTGGTGCACAATCAATCAGTTGCTGTTTGGTCAGCATAAAGACACCATCACCACCGTTGTCAAATTCCAGCCAGGTGAACGGCACATCTGGATATTGATCCATCAAATGCACCATGCTGTTGCCCACTTCGCAAATCAGCACACCATCATCTTGCAAAAAGTCTGGCGCACAGGCCAGAATTCGGCGGGCCAGTTTCAGGCCATCACTGCCAGCAGCCAGCCCCAGCTCAGGCTCGAAGCGGAACTCCTGCGGCAAGTCGGCCATATCTTCGGCATCAACATATGGCGGGTTAGTCACAATCAAATCATATTTGATTGGCGGCAAGTCGCGGAACAGATCAGAGCGAATTGGCGTGACCTGATGCTCCATCGAATGCTGCTCAATATTGTGTTCAGTCACCGCCAATACGTCGTTGGAGATATCAACCGCATCCACTTCTGCGTCTGGGAAAGCATAAGCACAGGCAATAGCAATACAGCCGCTGCCAGTGCACATATCGAGAATATGTTTAGGTTGATGGCGAATCAGCCCATCAAAACGGTTATTGATCAACTCACCGATCGGTGAACGCGGCACCAACACGCGCTCATCAACGTAATATTCCATGTCGCAGAACCAGGCTTTATTGGTCAGGTAAGCTACCGGGATACGTTCGTTGACCCGGCGGATAACCCGCTCAACAATGCGGTGACGCTCGCTGGAGGTCAGACGCGCACTGCGCATATCTTCTGGAATATCAATCGGTAAAAACAGGCTTGGGAATACCAGTTGCACCGCTTCGTCCCACGGATTATCAGTACCGTGACCATAAAAAATATTGGCGGCATTAAACCGACTGACTGCCCAGCGCAGCATATCTTGAATGGTGTGCAGCTCATTTACTGCTTCATCGACGAAAATCTTGTCCAAGGTTATCTCCAACGGGTGCGTAATATCATGATCTATGCCCCTAGTTTGCCATGAAGCCCGCGACAAATCAGCAGCAATACATCAGTTGAATGATAACCGAATAATGAAGAACGCATTAAAGTCACCAATCCAGGCCAGACATTTACTTAGACAGATGAATCACAGCAGGTAAACTGGGGACAATTGAAACATGCCAACGAACCAATAATGAAAAACAAATATCACCTGACAACTGATGAATTACAGCTTTTTAAAGAGTCAATAGCCGGGGTGAAGAAGCTGAAGCAAGATACAATCCTCCATCGTGAGCCGCCTAAATTGGGTAAGAAAATCGCCCCTGAGCGGCGACTTCAGGAGCAGGTTGATGCTAGCTATTATTTCTCTGATGAATTCCAGCCGCAGCTTGATATGGAAGGCCCGACACGTTATGTGCGCCCAGGTGTCGACCATTTTGAAGTTAAAAAATTGCGGCGTGGCGATTACTCACCCGATATGTTTTTGGATTTACACGGATTAACTCAGAAACAGGCCAAACAAGAGCTGGGTGCCTTGATTGCCGCCTGCAAACGCGAGCATGTGCATTGTGCCTGCGTTATGCATGGTCATGGTAAGCACGTCCTGAAACAGCAAACCCCGTTATGGCTGGCACAGCATCCCGATGTGCTGGCATTCCATCAAGCGCCTAAAGAGTGGGGGGGAACCGCTGCATTATTGGTGTTAATCGAGCTGGCTGAATAATCACGGGGATGTTAGGTGCAAGCGGTGTTATCAAAAACGAGCAGGATCTCGTAACCCTCAAAAACTTAAATCACCTGATTAGCGCACCGGCGTTTAGACCTCAGTAGCTAACCTTGGTTTGTTATAAACAACAAACAGAGGCCATCCATAATATGAAAACTGACACTCAGGGAAATATGCCGACAGCGGCAACAGTTGAAAAAAGCAGAGGCATAGTCTCAAATCTGATGCCATTCAGGTTCCCCATGCCTCAGCAGCCCTCAAAAGCAAACCTGCTACCAGTCAGGTTCCCAATGCCTCAACAGCCCTCAAAAGCAAACCTGCTACCAGTCAGGTTCCCAATGCCTCAACAGCCCTCAAAAGCAAACTTACTGCCATTTAGGTTCCCAATGCCTCAGCAGCCCTCAAAAGCAAACCTGCTGCCAGTCAGGTTCCCAAAGGCTCAACAGCCCTCAAAAGCAAACCTGCTGCCAGTCCAATTCACAAAGAGAAAGCTACCCGCTAAGGACTCACTTTTTCCTGAAAAAGTAGCCTGTGAGGGCTGGGATCAAGAGAATATCTTGATAGTAGAAGCAATAGCTTCGTTCAGTGTAAATGCAGAAAGCCCGGTTGCTGTAACCGAGTTAGATAAGTTCTCTGCTGTTCATGCTTTGCCACGATTGATGACACCCCAGTAAAACGGCAAAGGGCGCAAAATATTAATATCGCGCCCTTTATTTACCTCGACAGTTAGCGAGATACCAACAATCATCTTAGCCGTGGCAGGCTTTCGCCATCAATTGCGTCGGGCTGACTTGCCAGTCAAAAGTGCCTTTGCCCGTTTCGCCATTCAGCGAGATACAAGCAATTGCCGAGGTCGCAAACATTGGCGGGCATTGCCCCGGACAAAGTTCAGCCACCAGATAGCCCACCAGCGGTAAATGCGAGATAACCAGCACCGCTGCATGGTCCTCTTTCGCCAGCGCTTGCAAATAGCAACAGATGAAAGCCGCATCCCCGCCTGGCGTTAATTCTGGCATCACTTCCTGCTCTGCCGGTAGAGGCATGACCCCTCGCACCACGTCCAATGTCTGCTCAGCGCGCAAATAAGGGCTCACCAGAATCTGGTCAATATCGACCGATTGCTCGTTTAACCAGCTTGCTATCTGACGTGATTCATCCTGACCACACAGAGTTAGGGGCCTTAGCGCATCACTTGCTGCGTCAAGGGCCGCGTCACCGTGACGCATAATGAAAACTTGCATATTGCACCGTTTTTGTTAACAAAATAACGCTATACAGAAACGCTTTGCGTGCTGTACCGCCGAAACCTTTACCCGTGGGTAAAGAAACTTCATAACGATAACGCGCCGTCTCTCTATGGCGGCCGGGCATTTTGCCTGAAACTTAAAGTAAAGAAAATGGCTGTTTTCACACCGGTCATCCCGGCAGCCAACCCTGACTGGTTACATAATAACCATATCAATAGCTTAATCCAAACTCCACTACCTGCCAATAAGTAGCGATTAATTCATTTTGCTACGAATAGTCACTTCAGGTGATTCTGGCTTAAGGTAGCGCGGGTTGCTCCCAGTGTACAGCCACCTTATCCGCAACAATTGCAGGTAGTGATCCTGCTCACACTCTAAACAGAGGCGCTGCCCGACACCTCATTTTCGCGGTTTTCCTGTGGGTAAAACCGCTGCTGTTGCTCCGCCATGGTCACCAGCAACTGACAAGGCTCAAAGCGCTCACCAAACTGCTGCGCCAGCAATCTAAGCGCTTTCACCACTTTTTCGGCCCCCAGACTATCCAGATAGCGGAAAGGCCCGCCGAGGAATGGCGGGAAGCCAATACCGAACACTGCACCAATATCACCGTCTCGTGGGTTACGAATAATGGACTCATCCAGACAACGGGCGGCCTCATTCAGCAGCATCATCGTGCAGCGCTGCGCGATTGTCGCAGATCCTAGATGAGCTTTGGCTGTGACACCCAATAAAACATAAACACTGGTATCAACTTGCTTACCGGGGTTTCGCTTCCACTTAACGCCGCGACTTTGGGTTGGATATAAGTAAAATCCACGGCTATTTTTGCGCCCTTTACGTCCATCCTGCAAAATAACGTCAAATGATGGCGGCGCGGCAAAGCGTGGCCCTAATTGCTCAACCAGAATCGGCATGATTTTGGTTCCAACATCAATGCCGACTTCATCCAGCAGCGTAATCGGGCCAACCGGGAAGCCGAAATCGACCAGTGCGCTGTCGATGGAGTCAATAGGTTCCCCCTCTAGCAGGCAGCGAGCCGCCTCATTAATATAGGGGGCCAGAATGCGATTTACATAGAATCCGGCGCGATCAGCCACCACAATGGCGGTTTTACCCTGTTTACGGGCTAAAGCGACGGTGGTTGCTATTGTTTCTTCGCTGGTTTTTGCATGAGGGATCACTTCCACCAGCGGCATTTTATCGACGGGGCTAAAGTAGTGCAGGCCGATAACCTGCTCTGGCCGCTGCGCCTGAGCGGCAATTTGGCTGATCGGTAGTGACGAGGTATTGGACGCGAAAATGGTATGTGCCGCAGCGAAGCTCTCGATATCCGCAACCATTTGTTGCTTCAATGATAAATCTTCAAATACCGCTTCAATTACGATATCAACAGTCTCAAAACCGCGGTAATCCGTGCTGCCGGAAATCAGCATCATCTGCCGTTGCCGCTCCGCCGGGCGCATCCGCTTACTACGCACCCGTTTACCTAAAGCGTCCCAGGTATATTTCAGCGCCTGATTAATCCCCTGCGGATTGATATCTTTGATACGCACGGGCAAACCTGCGCGGGTCGCGGTGACATTGGCAATACCGCCACCCATCAGACCGCCCCCCAGCACGCCGACACGATGAATAGCGCGGGGTTGCGCGTCACCACCGGTCTCTTTTTTCAGTGCAGTGGTGGCAAAAAACAGGCTGCGCAATGCCGCTGATTGAGGCGACATCGCCAGTTCGCCAAACGCTGTGGCTTCAGCCTCATAGCCGCTGGCACTGCCGTGATCCAGCCCTTTACGCACCACATCGATAATGCGCTCAGCCGCCGGATAGTGACCTTTGGTCTTCGCCAACGTTTTCTTGCGTACAATGCTAAACAGCAGCGCCTTGCCTAGCGGGCCACTGAGCAGGCGCTCTTGCCAAGGCACTACCGGCTTGTCGAGCCAGCCCGCTTTGGCCCTTTCGATAGCCACATCCAGCAAGATATCTTGCGGCACAGCATCATCCACCAACCCCATTTTACGTGCCTGACGGGCGCGGATCTGCCTGCCGGTCAGTATCATATCCAGCGCCTTACTGACCCCCACCAGACGCGGCAGCCGTTGTGTGCCACCAGAGCCGGGCAACAGCCCCAGTTGCACCTCAGGCAGTCCTAGCACCGTTTTATCGTCCAGCGAACAGATGCGACTATGGCACGCCAGCGCCAGTTCCAAACCACCGCCCAGACAAGCGCCGTGGATGGCCGCCACCACTGGCACCGGGAATGCCGCGATTTGCGCCAAAATCGCTTGCCCTTTTTGGGCCAATTTCCGGGCATCTTGCGCAGTACGGCAAGCTGCAATCATGGTGATATCCGCGCCCGCGATAAAAGAGTCAGGTTTGCCAGAAATAATCACCAGCCCCTGCAATTGTGGTAAAGCCTGCGCTTGTTGTAGTATTTCAGCAATTTGCTCTGCAAATTCAGCCTTTAAGGTATTCACTTTATCGCCAACAACATCAATGGTGATAACACCGATATTGTCCGGTCGAATATCAAGGTGAAATGCAGAGGGAGTCACCGCCGCAGTATCGATAACAACTGACTCATCAATAGGATTAAGTTCATTGTCCTGACTCATTACTCCACCTCCAAAATCATCGCGGCACCCAATCCGCCCGCAGCACAGGCGGTGGTTAGCCCTAGCCCGCCACCGCGGCGGCGCAGCTCATTTAATGTCTGGGTTATCATGCGCGCACCGGTTGCTGCAAAGGGGTGGCCGTAAGCAATCGAACCACCCAATACGTTGAATTTGCTCATGTCTACTTCGCCAATCGCCTGACTGCGACCCAGTTTTTCACGGGCGAAGGTATCACTGGCGAACATTTTAAGGTTAGCCAGGGTTTGTGCGGCAAAAGCTTCGTGCATATCAATCAGGGTCAAATCCGCCAGTGTGATCCCAGCGCGCTCTAGCGCCAACGGCGTGGCGTAGGAGGGGCCTAGCAGCATATCTTGCCAAACATCAATCGCGGAAAAAGCAAAACTGCGCAGATAACCCAGTGGCTGCAAACCCAGCTCTTTGGCTTTTGATTCACTCATCATCATCACCGCCGCCGCACCATCAGTCAGTGGTGTGCTATTCGCCGCCGTGACACTACCGTGCTGGCGGTCAAACGCTGGGCGTAATTTGGCATATTGCGCCAATGTGGAATCTTTGCGGATATTGTTATCTTCGGCAATCGCATCACGATAAGGCGGAATATAAGCCGTCATCACCTCATCGCGCAACAGCCCTTGCTGCCAGGCTTGTGCCGCCATTTGGTGAGATCGCAGCGCTAGCGCATCCTGATCTTCACGGCTGATACCATAGGTTTTCGCCATCTGCTCGGCAGTATCCCCCATGCGCAAACCGGTTGAGTATTCAGCGACTGCGGGGGCCACTGGCAGGAGATCACGTAATTTTAACCGGCTGAACAATTTTAGCCGTTGAGTTAAGGTTCTCGCTTTGTTGACATCAACCAGGGTGCGCGCCAGTGCTTTGCTGACCCCAATGGGCAGCACGGAAGAGGAGTCGGCACCGCCGGCTATCGCCACCGTCACTGAACCGGCAATAATACTTTCCGCGACATTCGCCACCGCCTGAAAGCTGGTCGCGCAGGCGCGTGAGACGCTATAGGCATCGGTATGCACACTCATTCCCGTGCCCAATACAATTTCGCGGGCAATATTTGGTGCTTCTGGCATTTGGACCACCTGGCCAAACACCAGTTGGTCGATTAACTCAGGAGCCACGCCACTTCGCGCCAGCAACTCACTGACCACAATTTTGCCCAAGTCGACAGCTGGCACACCATGGTAAGCAGTGGCCTGCTTAGCAAAAGGGGTTCGTAGGCCGCTTACGATGGCAATACGATCGCCCTGACGCGTCACTAGCGGTAATGGCTTACTCATAAAGGCTCCTGATAAATAAAAGTGGCTGTTATTAAAGCATAACAAATAACAGGTCTGACCTGATCTAATGATTGTTAACCAAACATTTACATTTGGTAAACCTATAGAGCAGGAAAGTGCGAGCAGGAGCAACTTTTTGAGGTAAAAAACCTCGCGGGGGAAGAGTCGGGAGTGGGATTACATCAGTTGAAGTGATGTGCCTAATGCAACGAATTCACGTAGCATGTGGCACAAAACAAAACGCGAAGCAAAAAGCTCCGCGTTGGATGATGAATAACTTAGGCTGCGTAGCAAAAATTAACGCAGACCCAACTGGAAAATCATGGTTTCGGCCTGGCAGGCAAAAGTGAAATCGACGGTTAAACGCACGCCGCCTTCAGTTTCTTCCAGCTTATGTTCAATCAGGCAAGGGTCAGACTCAACAGCACGCGCTTTTTCAGTCAGCGTTTTCAGCATGGCTTCTGCTTCGGCGCGGTTATCAAATACACAGCTGTAGGATGCAGTACAGTCAGTATTGTCCATGACAGTGCCTACATCGACACAGCAACAGGCCGCAGTCTCTTCAGCACTACACAGGTTTTTTATTGGACGATCGTTGGCATCTGACATCTTCAATTCTCCTCAACGGACATTTCAAAATAGGTGCAAATTGCCTATCGGTTAGCGCAAATAGCAGTAAGTACAAAGCAAATAGGACCTGGCGCAAAAAAAAAATTTCTCTGGCGCTATTTTACTACCCCAATCCCGCAGGCACTAGGACTTACTGTTTATAGGCTTATTAAGTGATGGATATCACAGTCGTTTTGTTTATTTGCTCATCAATAGCGCGATTATTGATACTAAATTGTAAGTTTTTTGTTAAGTACGTCTATTTTTTGCGATCAAATCTGAACAAATCTCAAAACATACTTGCAACATGCACACAGGTCGGACCTATACTTCAGCCACTGGTCTGCTTTGTCTGACCGAAAACGGACCCTACAATCCCGCATTCTCTTGTTACGGTATGTAACATTAATTAAAACAATGAGGTTTTGGTCATGAACCAGAAAAACCTGTTTACCCGATCAGCTCTGGCAGCTGCAGTAGCAATCATCTCTTCGAACGTTTCTGCGGCGGGCTTCCAACTGAATGAATATTCAGCCGCTGCATTGGGCCGCTCTTTCTCTGGTGAAGGCGCTGTTGCCGACAACGCATCTGTTGGTAGCCGTAACCCCGCTGCAATGACTCTATTCGACCGCCCTTCATTCTCTGGTGGCTTCGTTTATGTTGATCCAGATGTGAACATCAGTGGGACATCACCTGTAACAGGCAGAAGCACTGATGCCAATAACATCGCGCCATCAGAGTGGATCCCAAATATCCACTTTATTATGCCACTGAATGAACAATGGGCTATTGGTGCTTCCGGCACCTCAAACTACGGTTTAGCAACTGAATTCAATGATGACTATGCTGCCGGCTCTCTGGGTGGCCAGACTGATCTGAAAACCGCTAACTTAAACTTGGCTGCGGCTTATCGCCTAAACGAAAACTTCAGCTTCGGTCTGGGCTTTAATGCGGTTTATGCCGATGCGAAGATCGTGCGTCATATCGGTGAGCTTGGTGGCTCCACCTTCCCAGCCAAAACTGAAGTTACCCGTATGGAGGGTAAAGAGTGGGGCTATGGCTGGAATGCCGGTATTCTGTACGAAGTCGATAAAGAGAACCGTTACAGCTTCACTTACCGTTCAAAAGTGAAAATTGACTTTGATGGCGACTTCAGCAATCAATTACCAGTAGTAGCCGGTGGCACCGGTGGGGCAGTAATTCCAGGTGCATTAACCCTGAACCTGCCAGAAGTGTGGGAAGTGTCCGGTTACAACCGCGTCGCACCACAATGGGCGATTCACTACAGTCTGGCCTATACCAGTTGGAGTCAATTTAAAGAGTTGAAAGCCACCTCAACGACAGGTAAGACATTGTTTGAGAAGCAAGAAGGCTTCAAAGACGCTTACCGTATCGCGTTGGGTACCACCTATTATTACGATGATAACTGGACCTTCCGTACCGGTATCGCCTTCGATGATAGCCCGGTTCCGGCAGATAACCGTACCATCTCGATCCCAGACCAGGACCGTTTCTGGATCAGTGCCGGTACTACCTACGCCTTCAACAAAGATGCATCTGTTGACGTTGGTATCTCCTATATGCATGGGCAGAACGTTCATATCACTGAAAAGACACCAACTGCACTGGGTAGTGTGCCGTACCAATTCGACTCTAAAGGCACCGCGCTGCTGTATGGCGTGAACTTTAACTACGCATTCTGATAGCTGTTATTGGCAGTTTGATGCCCACAAAAAAGCGCCTTTCGGCGCTTTTTTTATGTTCAGTATTAATTAGCTGAATCGATCAGTTCGCTGAGTCGATACTCTCCAGAGAGTCCTGAATGGCCTGAGCATTCGAGTTAACTTCCGGTTTCAACTGCCCGCCATTGGCCAGGAAATCATAACGCTGGAAGTAGGCTTCGCGCATCATCAGGTAAGGGTCAGAAGAGTTGCGCAGTAAACCATCGGAATCCAGCAGTTGTGCGCGAGTTTCAATCCCTTCAACCATCCATTTACCTGCCGACATCCAGAAGGTCAGATAGCTCAGCACCGGATAGGCGTAATCAGCCACATTACCACCATCCTCACGGATCGTGAAACTGCCATAGCCCGGTAATACCACGTAGGGGCCGTAACCGACATTATAGTGGCCTAGCGTACTACCAAAGCGCTGCGGCACTTCTTTCGCCAGTTTCGGGTTCGCCATACCGGCGACATCAATCAGACCACCCATCCCCAAAATTGTGTTTAGGAAGAAGCGGTTAAAGTGTTTCATGGCGTTGTAGGGGTCCCCCACCAGGAAGCTATTCACCATGCTGGCTGGCTCTTCAAGGTTACCGAGGAAGTTGCTCATCCCATTACGTGCTGGCTGTGGCACATAATCGCGCCAGACAACGGCAACCGGGCGCACCACATAAGGGTCAAGAACCTCATAGTTGAAATTGAACATTGCCCGGTTAAAACCTTCTAGCGGATCAGAGCGGCCCTGCTCCATGTGATCCGACGAGCTACTGGCGCAGCCGACTAACAGCACGGTTGCAAAAGCCAGCCCAATCAGGCGGTAGTTCATATTTTTCTCCATGAAATTCTTTTCAACCCCTCACACTTAAGGGGTCTGCTTATTTATCTCGACATGAATCGTCTGAGGCTGCCCTTTTCCATCAAAATTCTGCACCTCACTTTCACCAAACCAGTCACCCGGCTGTGGATTAGCGGTGCCATCCAATGAGATACGCGCACGCACTTTCACCTGTTGCAGTGACGAAAGCAAGCGCTCCGGCATCATTGCATTGCTGTCATCCAGCGCTATTGCTAGCGGGAATCGGCTCAAAGGCAGTTGCTTGACGGCAACCGGTACCGGATTTGCTCCATCGGTGACCGATATAATCACTGTTCCCTGCTGGGGCAATTTTCGGGCGGCATCAGATGATAGTGAAACCTCTATTCCCAGTGTAGCTGTTTCCTGCCCTGCCTGTGATTTGGCTTGCGCGATACTGCGTTTTATCACTTCTACGCGAGAATCACCAGCAGGCAGCAATTTTAGCATAACTTCCCACGCGCCAATGGCTTGTTTGAAATCGCCCTGCTCAAAAGCATTAAAAGCTAATAAACTCATGGCGCGCAGATTGGTGTGATCTTGCCCCACCATGCTCCGCAGCATCTGGGTTGCCAACTGATTATCCTGCGGATCATTGGAACGTGTCAGCACTTCGGCATAGCCGAGTCTGACATCCTCATTATCGGGCGCGAGTTGATAAGCTTTAGCAAAAGCTTGCGTCGCCGTGGTGGCGTTATTCAGCGCCATCCCCACTCTGCCGAGCATCATCCAGTCGTTGACGTTAGCGGCATCGTGCTGCAAGGAGGTTCGCAATCCCAGCCCTAAACGGGCGACCTCCTCCATGGTCAGCGGCTCCGCGCGCTCATTAGCAACTCTGGCACGTAATTCAGGCATTTGCGCCTCAACCTGCTGCCATGCCTGCACCTGGGTCAAACCGCCTGTTTTCAGGTATAGCCCCACCGCGATCACCACCAAAATCACCACGCCCGGTAATAGCACCCAGCGGTTGATGGGTGTTGCTGCTTCATCCGATTGCTGTGGGATATCAGTCAACAGGTTTTGTTGCAATTCTTGAATCAGTTCAGGCCGCTGTTCCACCACACCCTGCGCTTCATCCTCTGCCAATTCAGCTAACCTGTCCTGATAAATGGCCTTATTCAGCTCATCCCGGGTAGTCGCCGGTGAATTCGCCTCTTGTCGCATGGCCGGAATGACCAACAAGGCCCCCGCGACCGCCAGTAAAATAATCACTATTAGCCAAAAAGCCATTATGGTTGTTTCCTGTCAGTCGGTTTTGATGGGGTCAGTTGTTCAGCCAACAGATGTTGTAATCGCTGCTGCTCCTGCGCGGAAAGCGGGGCTTCCTTCTCTACCCGCCGACGGGCGCGTAATATCACCACGGCTGCGCCTATCAGGACAAACAGTGCTGGCCCGACCCACAGAATCATCGTCGCGGCGGTAACCGGTGGCTCGTAAGTAACAAAATTGCCGTAGCGGGCCACCATATAATCAATGATTTGCTGTTTGGTATTCCCCTGCTGCTGGAGTTCGTACACCTTACCGCGCATATCAGCGGCGATGATGGCATTGGAGTCAGCAATGCTGTTGTTTTGGCATTTTGGGCAGCGGAGTTGCTCGGTCAACTCGCGATACTGCTGCTCCTGCGCCTCCGATTTGAAGGTGTAGGTATCGATGGCCGCAAACACACTCCAGCTCAGCAACAGGCCGAGCATCAGGCTCAGTAATCTCATGCGCCCCCCTGATATTTCTTATATAGCGGCAGGATTTCCTGCAACCAGACCCGATCATTCAGATCACCGGCATGGCGATAGCGGATAATGCCCTGACCGTCGATCAGAAAAGTTTCCGGCGCGCCGTACACCCCAAGATCCAGCCCTAACATGCCATCGCCATCGTACAGACTCAGCGCATAAGGGTTACCCAGCGAATTGAGCCACTGCACGGCTTTGGCACGATCATCTTTATAATTCAGGCCCACCACGCGAATGCCCTGCGCGGCCAATTTATTCAGGTATTGATGTTCAGCCCGACAGGTGGGGCACCAGGTCGCCCAGACATTGAGCAGCATGGGTTTTCCATCATGTAACACCGCCTGATCAAAGGTTTTCCCCGGTTGTTCGAGGGACTCCAGCTTGAAGGTCGGCACTGGCTTGCCAATCAGCGCCGACTCTAACATGGTGGGATCGTCGCCGTTAGCATTGCGGGTCAGTTGCACTAAAAAGGCTACCACCAGCAACAAAAACAGCACCAGCGGAATAAACATCAGCTTATTGAATGAAGTGGAAGTTTTCACTATTCAGCCTCCGACGCAGCGCCACGTTTTAACTTTTTACTCATCCGGTAGCGCGGATCGAGCATACAGCAGATGCCGCCGATGGCCATAAACAGCCCGCCATACCAGATCCAGCGCACAAAGGGTTTGTAATACAGGCGCACCGCCCATGAACCGTCATCCAGCTCTTCGCCCAATGCGGCATAGAGATCACGGGTCAGGCCACCATCAATAGCCGCTTCAGTCATCATTGAACGGGCCACACTGTAGTAGCGTTTTTCCGCATGTAAGGTCGCTTCCGGCTTGCCATTGCGGGTGACATCAATGATCCCCACGCCGCCAGTATAGTTTGCCCCCTTAATGTCGTGAACATCGCGGAAAACAAAGTGATAATCGTGGATATCGATACTATCACCGGCCTTCATGCGCACATCGCGCTCGACACTGTAATTCTGGCTGAACGCAATGCCGATCACGGTAACGGCCACACCCAGATGGCCCAGCACCATACCCCAATGGCTGCGGGAGAGGTGGCTGAGGCCGCGCCAGAAGCTATGGCGATGGGTAGCGCGCTCGTGCAGCTCCATCAATGTCAGGATAATCACCCAGATAGCCATCATCAACCCGACCACCGTCATACCGGCAATGGTGTCTTGCAGCAGCCACGGCACCAGAATCGACAGCAGCAAGGTGACCACCAGCGCCACCGACAAGCGCCGCCACAGCTTGCTCGGTTCATCACGACGCCAGCGCACCAGCGGCCCAATCCCCATCAGCAGCGCCATCGGTGCCATCAGCCAGGTAAACATAGTATTAAAGAAGGGTTCGCCGATAGAGATGCTGCCCAGCCCCAGTTGTTTGTGGACCAATGGCAGCAGAGTGCCCAACAGCACCACCAGCATGGCGGCAATCAGCAGCACATTATTCCCCAGCAGGAAAGTCTCGCGCGAGAACACGTCATGTTGAGTCCGGCTGCGCACCTGTGCGCCTTTGACCGCGTACAGCAGCAGGGAGCCGCCGATGACAATCACCAGATAGGCCAGAATGAACATGCCGCGCGCCGGATCAGAGGCAAACGAGTGTACCGAGACCAACACGCCAGAACGCACCAGGAATGTCCCCATCAGGCACAATGAGAATGCGGTGATGGCCAGCAGCACAGTCCAGGCTTTGAATGTGCCGCGTTTTTCAGTCACTGCCAGCGAGTGGATCAGCGCAGTACCGGCTAACCACGGCATAAATGAGGCATTTTCTACCGGGTCCCAGAACCACCACCCCCCCCAGCCAAGTTCATAGTAGGCCCAGGCCGAGCCGAGCACGATCCCCAAAGTCAGGAACACCCATGCAGCTTGTGTCCATGGCCGTGACCAGCGCGCCCAGGCACTGTCGAGCCGCCCGGCCATTAAGGAGGCGATGGCGAAAGCAAAGGCCACCGAGAAACCAACGTAACCCATATAGAGCAGTGGCGGGTGGAATATCAGCCCGATATCCTGCAACAGTGGATTCAAATCGTTGCCATCAATGGGGAAATCCGGCAAGGTGCGGGTAAATGGATTCGAGGTCAGAATAATAAACAGCAGGAAGCCGCCGGTAATCATCCCCAGCACCGATAGCACCCTGGCTACCGCATCATCCGGCATTGAACGGCTAAACAGCGCCACCGCCAATGACCAGCAACTGAGCAGCAACACCCACAGCAGCAGTGATCCCTCGTGCGCACCCCAACTGGCGGCGATCCGATAATAGGCCGGTAGATGTGAATTCGAGTTAGCCGCCACATAGGAGACGGTGAAATCATTCACCACAAATGCGTAGATAAGACATATAAATGAAAGCGCAATGGTGGCGAACATACCGTAGGTCAGTGGCCTGCCGGTGGCCATCATGCGGGCATCCTGACGCGCCGCCCCCCACTGCGGATAGAGGCTCAGTAACAGCGAAATAGCCAGTGCCAGACATAACAAGAAACTGCCAATTTCAGGCATCATGAGGCATTGCCCCCACTGTTGGCGCTACTGTAAGCCTCGGCTGGACGTGTATGGTTCTCTTTCATCGCCTCTTTGACTTCTGGTGGGGTGTATTTTTCATCATGTTTTGCCAGCACTTCTTTGGCGTTGATGGTATTGCCTTCAGCAAATACCCCTTGCGCCACGACGCCCTGCCCCTCGCGGAACAGATCCGGCAGGATGCCGGTATAGGTCACGGTGACAGCGCCGCGGGCATCATAAACCTGAAAACTCATCTCCAGCGTCTTATTATCTCGTTTAACCGACCCCGGCATCACCATGCCGCCGATGCGCAAGCGCTGACCGATTTCTGGCTTCTCATGGCGCTCACCTTTGCCCTGTAAAATTTCACCTGGCGTATAAAACAAATCAATATTTGAGCGCAAGGCATACAGCACCAGTGTGGTGGTCAAACCGATACCGATAAGCACCACCAACGCCAGATAGAGCCGACTTTTTCTACGTGGATTCACTGTGATTTCTCCTGTGAATGGGCTGCGTGCTGACGAATGCGCTGTTCTCTGGCCTGACGGCGCTGAATATCTGCTAATAGTTGTTTGTGCTGTCGCAGGGTATCTAGCCACAGACCCAACAGTGACAGTAATGTGGCCGCCACTGCCAACCAGACATAAAAGGCGTAGCCGCCCATGGCAAAAAATGCCGCCCAAGAGTCAAAGGCTGGTTTCATACTCGTGGCTCCTTGCGCAATAAGGCGCTAACCCAAGGGCGATGGCGCTCCTGCTGCAAAATCAGATTGCGCAGACGCATTAATGTCAGGGTGATAAAACAGAACAAATAGCCAAAAATCGCCCAGCGCAGTGGCGAGCGCATACTCGGATCGATGCTCTGCTGCATGTTAGTTGAGCCTTGGTGCAGGGTATTCCACCAAATAACCGAGAAATGAATGATGGGGATATTCACCACGCCAACCAATACCAAAATACCGGCCGCACGCCCTGCCAGCTTGCGGTCTTCGAAGGCGTTATACAGGGCGATCACCCCCAGATAGAGGAACAACAGCACTAGCTCAGAGGTCAGACGTGCATCCCAGATCCACCAGGTTCCCCACATAGGTTTGCCCCAGGCGGAACCGGTGACCAGGGCAATAAAGGTAAATACCGCCCCCACTGGTGCCATGGCGGCCAGCACGTTATCGGACATTTTCATTTGCCAGACCAATCCGACAAATGCGGCTATCGCCATCGACATATAGATACCCATCGACCAGATGGCTGCCGGAACATGCAAATAGATGATACGGAAACTATTACCTTGCTGGTAATCCGCAGGGGCAAAACCAAAGCCCCACACCCAGCCCACCAGCAGACAGAGGGCCGCCGCCATGCCCAGCCACGGAATAAATCGGCCGCATAGCTGATAGAGCCGCTCGGGTTTAGCCAATTGATGAAACCATTTCCACATTTTTCATTGCTCACGTTGAAATTGGACCGGTACTGCCACATGGGCAATACCGGTACAGGGTACGGCGCACAATCTGCTCTGACTGGCGTTGGCTACCGCGTTTAAGCTGCTGAAAATCGGTACTCATTTAACTGCTATTTGCCACCAGCGATAAACCGCTAGTGCACACTCACTCTCAATGCTGCGGCGGTAGCAAAAGGCGCCAGTGTCGCACTCCCTGCCAGCATCGCCCCCAAAATGGCCAAATAACCGTCAATCGGCAGCGCCATAGAGGCCGCATCAATGGCCGCAGTGGCAAATATCAACACCGGGATATAGAGCGGCAACACCAATAAACTCAGCAAAACACCGCCCTTACGCAAACCGACGGTGAGCGCCACACCAATGGCACCAATAAAACTTAAGGTCGGCGTCCCCAATAGCAGTGTCAGGGCCATCGCAATAGCGGTATTTGTGTCGAGGGAGAGCAGCAACGCCACCAGCGGCGACAAAATAAGCAGCGGCAGTCCGGTAACTACCCAGTGAGCACACACTTTGCCTAACACCGTGAGCGCCAGCGGTGTGGGCAATAGCAGCAACTGCTCGAGCGAGCCATCGAGAAAATCATCACGAAATAGCCGCTCCAGCGATAACAGCGACGCCAAGAGTGCGGCAACCCAAACAATACCCGGTGCAATGCGCGCCAACAATTGCGGTTCTGGACCAATACCCAATGGAAACAAGGTGATGACAATCAGAAAAAACCAGAGCGGGTTAACGATTTCACCGCCTTTTCTGCAGGCAATTTTTAATTCACGGCGCAACACGCTGATAAACATTAATGCTCCTGCGTGTTGGTGAGACGAATTTTTCGCACCTGTTGATCGAGCGCATCTAAATCCTGATGGGTGGTGAGCAGTACCACTCCTCCGCTAGCGGCATGTTCGACAAACAGTGCCAACAGCGTGCCGACACCTTGTTTGTCGATAGCGGTCAACGGCTCATCCAAAATCCATAACGGCGACTGGCTCAACCACAAACGGGCCAGCGCCACCCGCCGTTGCTGGCCTGCCGATAACTGAGAGACCGGTAAATCTTCGTACCCCACCAGCCCGACCTGAGCCAGCGCCTGCCAAATTGCAGCGCTATCCACCTTTTGAAACACCGACTGATAAAACGCCAGATTTTCAAAAGGTGTCAGCACCGACTTAATGCCCGGCTGGTGACCCAAAAACAGTAAATTCTGATGATAGCGGGCGCGATCACGACGGATATCCTCACCCTGCCAGTTCACCCGCCCCTCATCGGCATCGGCTAGTCCGGCGAGAATACGCAGCAAGCTGGTTTTACCCGCGCCGTTTTGCCCCTCAATCTGCACAATTTCGCCCGCAGCCACACAAAAACTTAACCGTTGGAATAAGTGCCGTTCATCTCGAATGCAGGTCAGTTCTTTAGCTTCCAGCATGAAGGATTCTCTTCCACCGTAGGATTGTCAGTTCAGGAAAACCGAATGATAACATAAGGCTTAAACCTTACGTAGCATGGGTCTAACGCTATCCCTACCCTTATAGAGGTAATATTCGGGATAAGATCAAATTTCTGTAGAAAAAATCGACAGCATTAAAATTTGGTTACTTTTTTCCAGCAAAATTGAGCATAATTTCGTCCGTCCCGCCCGATTTAAAGCAACAATTACCGGTAAAACCTCGCGAACTGAAAGTGGATAGCCACAAGGCAGACAAAAACTCATCGTCATCACGCAAGTCACTGCACACATTCAGCCGCTGTCAGCGGCTACTTTTTGATTAAAGACAGCACTTATTCACCCTCAATTGGCGACAGAGTAACCAAACGGACAGCTAACTGCTTATTATCTGGGTCAAAATGCGTATAATGCTCCAGCAGCACACTTCATCGGCAGCCTGCCGATGACCGGGTCCCCGTAGTTAAACGGATATAACAAGCCCCTCCTAAGGGCTAGTTACTGGTTCGATTCCAGTCGGGGACACCACTACAGCATTACCTCGCATAACCACATCACACCGAAAACCCTTTCATAGTAAAGCTCTCAGACAATCGACGTTACCACGCATAACCACAAATAACCGTGAATAAAGTATAAAGTGGGGGTAGTATCAGGGGTATCGAAACAGCCTCTACATAGGATACCCCCGAAATGCCATTATCAGCCAGGCAGGTAGAAACAGCTAAACCACAAGAGAAAGCCTATAAGCTGTCTGACGGTGGGGGTTTATTTTTGTATGTCTCTATCACTGGCGCTAAGTCATGGCGGCTCAAGTACCGCATTAACGGGAAAGAGAAGCTACTGACTATTGGGTTATTCCCAGCTACAACACTGGCTGATGCACGTCAAAAAAGAGATGAAGCAAAATCGCTACTTGCTGATGGTGTGGATCCATCTCAAGACAAGAAAGAGAAAAAAGTTTCGCAACGCATATCGGCTGAAAATACTTTCGAAGCAATTGCAAAAGAATGGCATTCCTCTAAAAGGAAAGTATGGACGCCAGACTATAGCGATTTAGTTATGTCCATGTTCGTTCGTGATGTTTTCCCTTTCATCGGTCATATGCCAATAAAAGATGTGAAGCCTTTAATGCTTTTGGATGTGCTCAGGAAAATTGAAGCGCGCGGAGCGATGGAGATGGCGAGAAAAACAAGGAGGCGTTGCGGGGAGGTTTTTAAATATGCGATCGTTACCGGTCGGGCTGAATATAACCCAGCCCCAGATTTAACCGTGGCAATGACGCCACCTAACAGCACCCACTACCCATTCCTTACTGAAGCTGAAGTTCCAGACTTCATTGTGGCACTAAACTCATATTTTGGTAGCGTTATAGCGAAGGCTGCCACTCAGATATTAATGCTCACTGGCTTGCGAACAAAAGAGCTACGCCATGCTAAATGGAGTGATGTTGATTTAGATTCAGGGGTATGGACTATACCGATTGAAGTGATGAAGAAGCGCCGGTTGCATATAGTGCCACTATCAACTCAAGTCATTAACTTGTTCAAACAATTACAGCTGGTAACCGGACACTTTGAACTGGTGTTTCCCGGCCGAAATGATAGAACCAAGCCAATAAGTGAAAATACCGTTCTTGGGGTGATTCGCAGAGTTGGCTATGAGGGAAGAACGTGCGGGCATGGATTCCGACATCAGATGAGTTCAATACTCAATGATCATGGTTTTGAGGGTGATTGGGTTGAGCGTCAACTTGCTCACCTAGACAAAAATAAAATAAGGGGTGTATATAACCACGCCCAGTACATTGATGATCGCAAACGCATGATGCAGTGGTATGCGGACTATCTTGATTCGATGATCGCTAAGTAGAAGCAAGCGGCGTTATCCTGCGCCGCCACCTTATAGGCATCCATGCCACCGATCCCATACACTACTTGAAACGTTCGCTGACTATTCCTTTACGTAATGATAGGATTTGCCATGCAGCATCATAAAATCAATAAGGATAATTATGTCATTACAATCTTTCGTAAAACTGAGTGATGGAAATTCTATACCAGCGCTTGGCCTTGGAGTATGGAAGGCATCAAATGAGCAACTGATTCCAGCCATAGACACTGCCTTAGAGGCTGGCTACCGTCTTTTTGATACTGCGGCAATTTATGGTAATGAAGAGGGTGTTGGAAACGCTCTGCACAATTCAGCATTGAGTCGTAGTGAGTTATTTGTCACTACAAAAATATGGAATGATAGGCATGATGATGCAGAACAAGCATTGAGTGAAAGTCTTAAAAAATTAAAACTAGATTATGTGGATTTGTATCTTATTCATTGGCCTGCACCAAAGCAGGATAAATTTGTTAATGCCTGGCATCAGTTAATAAGCCTGAAGGAACAAGGATTAATCAGAAGTATTGGAGTAAGCAATTTCAACCCCCACCACATAGAAAGATTACATAAAGAAACTGGCGTTTATCCAGTTATTAACCAAATTGAACTTAATCCATTGATGCAACAGAAAGATATAATAAAGTGGAATTCAGATCACAATATACACACTGAGTCATGGAGTCCTCTATCAAGGGGCGTGGATGGTATAATTCACAATGATATAATTTCAGCAATAGCAGAAAAATATAATAAGACAGTGGCTCAGGTTGTTATAAGATGGCACCTCGACCTTGGGCTAATTGCTATACCAAAGTCGGTTACCCCATCAAGAATAATAGAAAATTTTAACGTATTTGATTTTAAATTAGATGAAGATGAAATATCTAAAATTGGCAGTCTGGATATAAATCAAAGACTAGGAAGAGATCCCGAAAATTTCGAAAACATTTAGAGTTTCATATGGGGCGAATTTATCACTCACCCCATGTTATTTATAGACCCTGTACACGATTCTGTGTAATCACCATTCTGTTATAGATGACCGCTAAGGCGATCTTCGAACTCGATAATAAAACGACTCATTGCCTGCCGCCAGTTTTGAATCGGCA
>NZ_CAWQAF010000045.1:0-4743 GCF_963892745.1 Yersinia sp. Marseille-Q3913
GGAAATAGCTTAAGTTTGTTTTGTGTTTGGATGTGCGTGGGAATTGGCACAAGTTAGTCTTGACCGAATACTAAAATTGGTGCCACTATGGGTACATTGAAAATAGCCCATAGATTCGCATATGAATGAAAATAAAGGGATTATTAAAACCAACCGTCCAGCTATTGCACAATCAAATGAACTGACCGAAGCGGCCTACTATCTCTCACTACAAGCGAAACGAGTACTCTGGCTATGTCTTATGGAAACCTATCGCCAGGAAGAACATCAGGGAACTTTTACCGTCCGTGTGGCAGATTATCAGCGCCTGTTTAAGGTAAGCCAGGCAACCGCCAGCACTGACGTTAGAAAAGGTATTGATGCTTTATCTAATAGCTCAGTGACATTTTTCCCGTCAGATGGCGAATATGAAGAACGCAAACGCCCATGGTTAGCTGAGGCAGGTCTTAAACGCGGCCGGGGTTCGTGGTCAATTGAATTCAACCATAAGGTCATGCCTTATCTCCTTGACCTAAGCAGCCAATTTACAACTTATAACTTGTATGACTGTGGCCGCATTAATAGTGTCCGTGCTATACGTCTGTATGAAAGTCTGTGTCAGTTTAGAAAGTCAGGTATATGGGTCACTACGCCCAGCTGGCTTGCAGATCGTTATCAATTACCGCAATCCCAGCGGGATAATTTTGCCGAAATGAAGCGAACGTTCATCAAACCAGCGCTAGAAAAAATCAGTAAAGAAACACCACTGTCAGCATCGATGTCAGAAACCGAAGACGGAAAATTGATTTTTACTATCATAACTAAAAATCCTGAGCCTTCTTTGCCAGGAACATAAACTTTAGGTATTCCCCATAAGACTGCAACTTTAGCTATCTCCCATACAGTGGGTTTCTACTGGTGTAATCTGGGGTCAGCTTGGGAAACGGACAATATTGTACGGTAAGCTTGTTTTTGTTGACCATAGTATGTGTTCAATATCCAGCCTAAAAAGGCCGCATACGCGGCCTGTATGAGTTACCCGATATTGTCATGGCCAAGTAGGTACATGACACGTTGATAATGAGCCTGCGGGTTATGGTGAAGTCGTAACCCCTGTTCCCAGGCAATGTCTGCAACCTTCACCGCATCGGATCCGGTGCGCTCGTTTTTTCCTCTGGATTGCCAGAGTTTTAAAATCTCATTATTCACGTTCATCTCTTGTTTCCTGTCTATTTTGGAACACTCAGCGTCGCGTCACGACGGTGGGAACGCCAACATAATTGGGGTCAGTTTGGATATAGAGAATTATTGTACGGTAAGCCTATTTTTTGAATAAGCTTACCTATAGCAATAGGGTGTACTCCCGCGGTATACGCAGATCGGCTTGTATTTTGAACTAATGAGATAACCTTAAGGCGATACGGAATGGGCGATAACTTAAAAGCGATAGGATCTGACGCTAAATCAATAGGTTACTTACCCGAATTGGTTAAATAATGCTCTTAACGTACAAAAATTTCCGTTTCCCAAGCCGCCCCCTAATAATATAATAGCACTCAATATTTTTTGATTACTCCAATACACCAAGTTTTGTTCCCAAAGCCTCCGTAGCTTCTAATTTCTGTTCCATTTCCTCAATCAGCTGCAGCGTCAGCTTGACCAGATCTAAAGTCAGTCGTTCAGCTGCCGTAAAACTCAATTTGAGAATATTGAGCTGACCTTTGCTTAACTGGCTCTGTATCTGAGTTTTTTCAAAACCATCGTGTTGCCTATTATCTTTAATAATTTGTGTAATACGACGCAAGATAACCTTATCAATACCAGGATACTTTGGGTTATCAAATATATGTGGATGGCTCTTTATAAAAGGCTCCCAGGAGAAGAGAATGTCATACCTGTGCGCATAAGTATGTTGTTTAGGGCGATAGTGCCACACCCCGATAAAAGGGATATTCTCATTTAAGCACCGCTGGAAATGTTGCTGTAAGTCCTGAGCTACAACTCGTCCCTCATAGAGTCGATAATAATCAGAAGGCCTTAGAGATGGCACTGTAATGCGCGGCGATGAGGCAGTCAAAACAGTATGAGTAGTCTTGCCCAGCCACATATCTCGTATTTGATCACGAACCGGAGGTATTGTTATACAGAACCAGTAAAGAGGGATGTATACCGCTATAGGGGGATCGAGCTCTTTTCCGTTCTCTGGAATATGGGGTAAAAAAGTATCTAGGATTTCATATATACGTGGATTATCTTGGAATTTTTCAAGCCAGCTAAGAAAATGGCGTGTTACTACCTGGCATAGACACCCCCAGCTTGTACCATATTTGTACAATGACCAACCAGGATCTCTCGCATAGTATAATTGCACGTATTCAACTAGGCATTGTACGAATGCATCATGCGTGCGGGTTTTTATCGTAAATCTTTTACGTGGTTTGATTAGTAAATCAATAAACAACGTGGACATAGAAACCTGGCAATCTGAATTCATGGCTAAACCCATAATCCTACGTCATTTTTTTTGGAATAGCACTTTGACTACCTGTAAAACCAGTGTTAAACCCGATCCATCGTTCACGATTGATCAGTATTCGATCAATACGGCTATGCCGTATGCAGGCGACAACTATGTAAAAGATAAACTCTATTGGTAAGGGTCGCCGGTGACCCGCGTAGCGGTTCCAAGCTTTCATAATCCCGTTAACTCCCCCCATCGCTGCTAGACCATCTTTTTGAGGCTTGAGCTGCGCGAGAGCCGTTATAACTCAGCTTACAGCAATGAAATAGTCTAATGGTCGAAGACAAAAGAAAGGATTTGCAACTGAGATTGATGTGTTGAGACTAATCCTAGTTAATAACTGATGGTTATGTAAACTACTTTTGCCCGGCTTTAGCCGGGAGCTACTTCCTACCTATTGTTATTTCTTCTGGATTGCTGAGTTGTTACTTGCCCTGAGCGAAGCGAGGGGAGCTACTTTAGAGAGCTGGCTTTAGCCGCTCGAAAAGTACTCCTCTTTTTAGAGGCTTATTTTGTTCAGGAATAACATTCGAAATTAATGATATTTATCAGTCAACTTACGAAGTTAACTGACTCTATTCGAAGTTAATGGTGCAAATATTCAGCATTACACGAATTGCGTCACTGTCAGTCATGAATTCAGAGCAATAATGCGGAATGGTCCGTGGTCTGGTGTCGAAATAACACTCATTTTGCACGGTTGCCCCGACACAAAAACCGCGCCAGGCACGGTAGGGTTCGAGGGGGAGTAAAATTAGGACTAGACTATGCCAGCACGCTCAAGCAACTGCCGGTAATAGGTTTCAGGATCTCTGTGTTTGAGTCCAGGTTGTTCTTTCTGCAACGCCTGTTCTTGCATCACGACTTCATGCGTCATGACTGCCCCACTGGTTGACCATTTAACAAACGCCTGATAATACGGGTTTTGACGTTTATGCTTGGCCTTGGCCAGACTGCGTATACTTTGCTGTGTCTCGTCCAGAATAAGATCGAGACGCTGGGTATTATCACTGTTGATGTTAGCCAGTCGTCCCTCTAAAAGAGCCACTTTATCTTGTTTCTCTTTTGCCAGGTCAGGACTAACAACCCAACGTTTAATTTGTTTCAAGCGATTCCGCAGGGCGGGTTTGTCATTTAGGTCAATACCAATACGCTCAACACGCAACAGGTGCCGTTCATATTTCTTACGCAAACTTTCAGTCAACCCGTTTTTTATCGCCCAGGTTTTGAACTGGCCAAGCCAATGACGGATCTCTTCAATGGCGATCCCCCGCGAAATGAAGAATTTCTCAGTCAGCCATAACCTCAACGGTTTGTTCTGGCCACTGTCCGTATCTTTACCATGTAGAGCAATCACGTACCCGAGCTGTTCCTGTACTGACAAGGCATGTAATGGACTGTCATAGGCTTTGCGGCCATTATCATAAACATGCAACATACCCATCGCGGCCGCAATTTGCTCAAACGGAGCCATTATTTCGAACGGATAATCACTGTCTGGGTTGTAATCGCAATTAGCAGCCAGAGCCATTGACAGTGCCGTCAGCGCTTCACAGCTTTCAGAACGTGCTGAGACACGCATTGCCTTTGGCTTAAAGTAAGGGTCATTACGCTTGGTGTATGGCACATAACCTTCCCTCCGCAGTTCAATGAGATCATGATTACGGTGCCAGTTATGGCTTTGCATACGCGCCACAACTTTAGCAGCTGTGCCACGAGGCACAGCGCAACACAACTGGGGTGTATAACGCCGATGAACTTTAGATTGCCCACGTCGCAAAGCGTTCGATTCGCCTCGCCGTGTACATTTTAGAGGATCAGGATGTACCTGAATGGCCTGTTGGCTTTGACTATTCACCCCATCCTACACAGATGGCGGATGGGTATTGTTTTATAAATTGCATGAGTTATAATCTCTCACAGGCCAGCGCCTGCTTTGTGACCCCCTGATATCTGTCTCTTCCGCCAAGTTGAAACCAGATTTCGGGGGGTTTTTGCATTTAAGGCCCACTGTTCTGGAACCTTTTACCCCGGACATTTAAGGATATGTCCCATCCTGCAACAGAGCGACATCATAAAACATCGCCCTTTCTTATCCAATTTTACCTGTTCAGATACTTATTCTGCTAAGAAACCCCAGCAAAAACATGCGTAAATACTACCGGATTTTGGCCGGCTTGCAACAATTGGATCTCTGGTGATCTCTTTTTGTGCTGAACGCCACCATTTACGTATCCTATCTC
>NZ_CAWQAF010000046.1:0-4651 GCF_963892745.1 Yersinia sp. Marseille-Q3913
GATATGTATTTGTTCCCTGTGGTAGAGCCGAGGGAATATTGGGATATTATTGAAAGGCCAACAGGTCAGTTTGATATGGTATTTTGCAGGTCAGCATCGGCTAAGGAGATAGCCACTTCTTTTGAGACCCGGATAGTTTTTGGGGGTGTTGGTTGATGACGCCATTTGCGTTTGTTTTGATGTAAAGCTTCTCTGGCCGCTTCAAACAGCAGTATGCCCCGTTGGGTTGGGTTGTAGCTGATATCAGCGCGGTTATCCAGATCAAGGGTAAGGTCTACGATACGTTTAAGAATTGGGTCCATGATGCCGATTTGATGGGTACTGTCTTCTGGGCCGTCTAAGTGCAGTAATATGTCTTCAATTTCTTGCGCGGATGGGGGGAGTTTACGCAATAAGGTCGGATTGAGAGCAAACAGCTCGGCTTCTGTTGGGGTTTGTACTTCAATAAATCGGTTTATTCGCATCGGTAGTGCTGATGTCATCTTGTCATCATCCGGGATATAGATAGCACTACTCGGGACCAGGGCACTTTTGAAAGAAATCATCCCTTCACCAGGATTTAACTCTTTCAGGTCACCGAGATCCAGCCGGTCTTTTTCACGAATGTAGTTGTTTGTGGCATCTTCATAGTTGGGTGTAATGATGCCGCCAGCTTGTTCAACTGCCCCCAATTCGGCGTAATATCCTTTCCCGCCAGTAATCTTGGCCAACTCAAAAGTATCTTTCTCATCCTGCAGGGCCATAAACCATTTGGTGAGCAAGTTAGCGTTTACCGTCATGTATTCACCACGATGTTCTGCGATAAACCGCTGAATATCCTGAGCAGAAACAATCAGCATATATCCCAAGCTACGCATCTGGCTGGCCAGGTTATCCATGCCAGGACCAAAATAGGCACCTAACTCATCCATCGCGATAGCAAACGGAAATTTACCGCTGTATTTTTTAACGATTAACACATCGTTGAGCATTCCCTCGAGCTCACAACCCAAGTCTCTGGCCATGGTCATGCGAATAGCCGATATATACAGTTTACCTATATTGGACGCTTCACCTTTTGACAGTTCCAAGGCTGGAATAGTGGTACACAGAATGCGGTCGTTGTGCAGTATGTCCTCAATGTTTATGTCGCCGGCATCGGTAGAAAAAATGTGGCCATACAAGTCGTTGAACATGGTGAGCATGCGGTTGAATTGCTGAATTAAGTAGCCGTGTTGATCATAGACGCCTTGCTCCCAGGTTGAGGGCTGGCTAATGAGCTCAATGCGAAAGCCGGCTAATGTATTGAAATAGTTTTCTAATGGGTTATAGGCTTCTTTATGCCAGCCATCGCGTTTGGCTTCCAGGTAGAGCTCAGCTAATTTTCGCAAAGGTAAATACGATTGGATAACCGTTTGAGATATGGTCCGTTTTTCTCTTTTACATTTATAGTAAACCGCATAGACCAACGCGGCATTCATGGATTTAGCTTTGTCCTGCCAGCCGGCATCACCGCTCCCGGCAGGGGGAAGCATGGATTCCATTAATTGAATGATGAAAGTGGTGTTGGCGGTACCAAACAGATTGATGGTGTTAGACGGTTGGCGTTTTTTGTCATTGAGTAACAGCAGTAATAGTTTGTCCATTCCTCCCGTCATAAAGTTAAGTACGTAAAAATCGTCTTCCCGCCCAAATCGGCGAGCTAGCGACCACATAGCAAAAGCCAGCGAGTTTTGCCCTTTACCATCTGAATAACAGATGCCTCGGCCCCAGCAGATGGCATTCAAAAAGACAGACAGCAGCGCTTCTGTTTTCCCTGATCCCGTTGTGGCCAGTAACAACATATGGCGCAATGCATCATCCAATGTTAGCCAGAGCTCGCGAGCGAGGGCTTTACCTCTGGCAAAGCCCAAACACATAACACCTGCAGCTGGAAAAAATTTGCGGGTCCGTACCACATAGCGGAAAAATCCCCATAAACCATTACGGTACTTGGGCATTTCGCGTTCAGTTGTCAGGTCTATCCCGCCTACATCTGTTGGCATGCGCAGGGGCATTCGGAAAGGCCGGTCGCTGAACAGCATTACCTGGAGTAAAAGTCCGGGAACACTGATCAGAAGACTTGCGGGGAATATCCAGCCCATAACCAAGCCAGCAAGCAGGAAGCACTGGACGCCAAACGGGGAGAGCAGGGCGTCATTTATAAAGGTATAGCCAAGCGACCGCCGAACTCGGCGGGCTTCGATTTCAACTGATTGAGCCATTTACAAACCTCAACGACGGATGAATATTTGAAAGGATATACAGCGGGATTACAGAACAGAATTATTGTGGGAGCGGTGTATTCAGAAACGCTTCCAGGGCATCGTCACTTTTTAATGATGTTAGAGGGATGTAACGACCATCATCTGCTATTAATGACGGTGTACCTGGTAGGTTATATGCATCAAATGCGGTGTCATTACGGTTAATGGCTTCGGTACCTGTTTCGCATGATGAACGTGGGAATGTGCTTTCATTTGGGTTCATACCTAAATCTACCTGGAATAGCTTTTTCCATAAGGTTTTACGTGACTGAGGTGTTTGGCAAAGGATAGGGCTCACCAGGTCAATGGTATGTTGTTTACCAACCAGTGTGACTGGGAAAACCTCGACATTATATTTTTGGGCTAATGCCTCCAGTGCTGGCTCAATAATTTGGCAGTTATGGCACAACGGGTCTGAAAACACATAGAGTGTACGCTGATGGCCAGATGACAAGGAGATGGTGTAAAAGCCACTTTCGGTGGCATTCCGTAATACTTGCGCCGTTTTTTGGTAGCCTGTTACTGCAGTCGTGGATGTGTTTGTCTGCGCTGGCATGGTGTTAGGTATCACAGGGGGGTGTATTGGCGAAACGGATTGCGGAGCCACAACAGGATCTGACTGATTAGCTGTTGGGTTACTTACGCCAAGTTGTGTCACTGGTGTCGGATTATTTCTGGCCATATGCTCGTCGAGTGTTGTTAATACATACCAGCCATATGTGAAGCACAAGACGAGAGCCGTAACTAATAGAGTTAAGCAAGTTATATTTCCGATCTTACAGCGTTTGTAGATAGCATTGTTGATAGCTCGTAAATATAGCTCAGCTTCTTTGGTGGATGGGGCTTGATATATCATTGCGGGATTTACGCCAAAGCTGTCGTGATATATCCCGTTGTCTTTGATGTAAAAACGGGAGCGCGAACCAGGTTGAAGCAGTGTTACCAGGCTACTTTCACCAGATTGATGGGCATAAACGGATAGAGTACAGCGCTGAAAAGTAGCAGTATAAGTCTGTGTCATATGGGGAGCCTTAATTTGGAGTTAGCATTTTTTAGGTCGGAACGGTGCGCGAGGTGCAGATTTTGTTGGTTGAACTGCTGGCACATCATCTTTAGGTATAGGTGTTGTTGAATTTGGGCTTTCTGATTTAATTGATGAAGCCCGTAATATGACTATATCGCTGTCATCATCTTCTTCGTCTTCACTGTCATGTTCTTTGGCGCGGGATTCTGATTGCGCTTCTCGTTCTTCCAATACCAAGCCAATACGACGCAAGTCGGCTAGTAAACCCTCGATAGCTATATCCATTCTTGTTACAGGTACTGGGATGGTTACCCGGAGCTTTTCAGATATTTCAGCGATCAATGTTTCCCATTTTGCTACTGCAATAACCCCAGCCCCTTCAATAAATACTTTAGGGCGCCCGGAGGACGTCAATACGTACCAGAGTGTTCTGTCCAGGCCTTTTAGCCATCGAAAATTAGCACCAGGTAAACGTAAGTCGCGGTCATGGAGCGCGGAGAGTGCAGTTCGTGTTGAGCTGTAATGACGCAGCCAGCGTACAGCAACGGGGGAATTGGCGACTTTGTTGAAAGCATCATTTGCCAGGCGTAGAACGGGATAACCTTTTTGGCCTTTATCACGGCGACTTTTGATAAGACAAGAACGATTCAGACCATCCAAAAGTTTTTGAGCACCTTTGCGGTCGTTGAAAAATACTTGTAATCCGAATACAGCTACCAGTGCGCGTTCGTGAGCATTAAAGCTGGAGAAGTCTTTAAGTGATGTGCCTAATTGTTGCTCAAATACTGTTTGGGCACGAGTACGGTCAAGGCGTTCACCAATAACTAACTGGTGTTGTATAGCAAACTCATCTGGAGACTTGGCGCTACGATGTTCCGATGGATCGCAATTTAATAACTGTGTTTTTTTATCTCCGTAGCAGAGCGCTGGAATTATATTTGGCGAGAACTGCGCCATGATGTGGGGAAGCGTATATACATCAATATGTCTGCGGGTTAGGTTCCGAGGATGATTCCGAATTGCCCACATACTTCCGGCCACAATGATAGACAATGGCACCATTAAAATACTGGCAGTCCGATTCATTACTGCAATAAATTCACCCCAGGTCATATTGTTTACTTGGTTACCTGCCAAAGCCAATAGATTGATCCGTTCTGCTACGTAAATATGTACGCGAGGAAAATCGCAGAGAGACCAAAGCTGGTAAATAAGCCAGATGCACCCATACATGATAGGGGGTTGGTATATCCAGATAAGGAAAATGAACATCAATGCGATAGCAATAAATATAAGGCCATATTCTTGGCTCTGTTGTGGCTGTACAGCTCTTGTAGACATG
>NZ_CAWQAF010000047.1:0-4592 GCF_963892745.1 Yersinia sp. Marseille-Q3913
GGTTGGTATCTACCGAACTGAATGCCCGTAAGAAAAAGTCGACTCCAGCATCGATTGCAGGGCTGGCCGCAAGTATTGAAAGCGTTGGGTTGTTGCAAAATCTTATCGTTTTTCTGACCGACGAGGGCAACTATGGTGTAGCAGGTGGGGAACGCCGACATTTGGCATTTGAACTGCTATTGAGTGAGAACCGTTCTACTCCGGCTGGATTTGTTACCGCTGACTATCCTATTGATGTCAAAGTCTTTGATAAAAATATGGCGCGTCTGATCTCTTATACAGAAAACGGTAAGCGTGAAGATATGCATCCGGCAGACCAAGTGACCGCGTTTCGTGACATGGCTTCTGAGGGCAGAACCCCTGTACAAATTGGTAGCTTGCTGGGCTACAGCACTAAGCATGTTCAAAAATGTCTGCGTTTAGCATCAATGGCTCCCATGTTATTGGCGGCGCTGGCTAAAGATGAAATCAATCTTGATCAGCTACAAGCATTATCCGCCAGTGAAGATCATGAGCGTCAGTCTACAGTTTGGAGTAATGCTTATGGCTATACCAAACAACCAGAATATTTGCGACGCGAGGTTTTGAGGGGGGATATTTCCGCTGAAAATAATGGGCAGTTGGCATTTGTCGGTCGCGAAGCCTATGAACAGGCGGGAGGCGCATTCCGCTATGACCTGTTTACCGAAGAGGGTTTTATTTCAGATCCTGTTTTGCTTGAGCGCTTAACCCGAGAAAAACTGGCTGAAATCGCTACCATTATTTCCAGAGAAGAGGGGTGGAAGTGGGCTGAGGGTCGTATGCATCAAGTCTACAGTACGGGTGAAGATGCCGAGTTATACAGCTTATTACGCAAGCCCACGCCAATTTTTACTGATGAAGAGTCAGCGCGGATGGCAATTCTGGAACAGCTTCTCGATGCTTATGACATTGAGCATATGGCGAGTGAAGAGGATGATCTTGAAAAAAATGCTGAAAGCGATGCATGTAAGGCAGAGTTAGACGCCATTACCGTAACGGCAGACATTCGCGGATGGTCGAATGATGTACGCGCACAGTCTGGCATTGTGGCGTATTTGAATGAGGGTGAGTTAGTCATTCAGCGAGGTGTCATGTTGCTGTGTGATGTACCACCTAGCGAAGAAACTAACGAAGAGTTGACCACTCAACAACCACAACAAGCGCAATCAAAGCAGCTATCAGCCGTGCTGGTTAAAAGTCTTTCCTCAGAGAGAACGATGGCTGTTCAGGCCGCTTTGGCACAGCAACCTGATGTTGCACTGGCTATCTTCATTCATGATTGTATGAAGTCGGTATTTCGGAGCGACAGCTTCAAGTTAAAAACATTGGCCTTTAGTCTGCATCACAACAAATCAGCGTTAGAAAATAATGCACCTACTGTTGCTAATAGTCGGGCTATGCAGGTACTTGAGGATATGCATATCGCCTGGGTTGCGAATTTTCCTGATGGCTGGGAAAACGACTACGAATGGCTGATGGGTTGGGACAAGGCCAGCCAGATTGCTTTGCTAGCATATTGTGTTGCCGGAACATTGGACGGTGTAACGGAACAAATGAGCCGAAATAATAAAGCCGGTGAGAAGTTGGAATCAGTTGAAGCCTCACTGAATTTTGATATGCGGGACTGGTGGCAACCGACAAAAGCCAACTTCTTTGGTCGTATCAACAGAGACGGTATTTCAGATGCGTTGACTGATGCAGGATTGACGGGAGCCGCTTCTGATTCACAGAAAATGAAAAAGGGCGATGCAGCCGAACTGGCAGAAGAGGTGATCAGTAGAACTCGTTGGATGCCAGCGTGTATCCAGCGTGATGCGGTCGAACAAACACAACCGCTTATCGAAACCTCAAATAACATTGATATTGCAGCCTAACAGGGAGATGCCGCCCGTAAGGGCGGTAATGATAAACAATGACAAAATACGAAAATTTCTCTCTGGTGGTCTTGCAAGGTTTAAGCCCTGTTGAACTGGAACAATATTGGGAACGGGGGACTGATTACCGTCAGCGCCTATCCAATGCAGTCTTACAATATCTGAATTTACCGTCAGGATGGTTGGTAGAGGTGGAATATAGGCGTGAATTCGGCGGTGTACACCCTGTTTCACTGCGTGTCAGTCCCACAGACATGAGCGATATCGTGCTCAACGTGTGCAGTGCTGGGGAGGAAAACGAGTTTTGGACGATATCACTGCCTTTTGATGGCGGTGAATCAAGGGCATGGGTGTGTATTACCGAATACTTTGATCCCAATATTATGAATATGGTGCTGGCCCGTGTAGCTGAATATTATAAAGCCGGATTCCAACAGGCCTCCGAACTGGCTAACGCGCTTCATATGGGAGGGATTGCCGTATGATCCCGAATAATCGCGCATTAATATCCACGAACGAATATCAGCAGGCGGCAATCCATGCAATGGCCATTGTTGAACGGAAAAGAATACAGGGCCAACGACTGGCTGAATATCCGTATGCCAAAGCATTTTTCCGTATGCTGAATGAGGGACGGACAAAAATTTTGGCTCGCGATATCCGGTTAGTCGCCAGTAATTACTGCCCGAAAATACGCGGGGGTGAGCCAATGCACCGTTATATGCAAGCTCTGGATAGATTGATTGAAAGTGGTGGCCAATATTGTCCGTTACCTCTACCGGATGACACCCCTAAGAAGTTGTTTCCCGCTTACGCCGTATTATGTCGAGAACGCCGTGATCGTAAATGGCTTATGCAATTTGAGCGCAAAGAGCGTAATCAGGCAAAACAAAAACAGCAAAAGAGGCGACGCTATCAGTGCCAGGTAGCGCAGGCAGAAATTGAACTGGCTTTTATTACCCCGAGTGAACTGGCTGCGTGGTACAAGCGTCAGGAACGGCAGGGAATAGATGACGAGGATTTGGTCGAAATGGCGCAGGCTTGGGGCCGCCAGTTTGTCAATTTACGATGTGAACCCTTCTTCATGGGGAACCCAATGTGGTCTATTGTCAGAGAAATTCACGAAGAATTGGGGAATAGAACGGTTGTAGAACAGTGGCTTGATTCACTTATGCTCTCGAATAAACTGGAGAACTGTGCAGGAGTGAAAGTGAAATTTGAGGGGAATGCAGATGGTGAATAGGCTAAAGGAGCAACTGAGCTACATAAAGAATATCAACTCATACAAGCGCTGGCTGCGTAAGAACTATTTTTATGATTATCGCAACGACAAGCAAGTGATCTCAAAACGTTGGCTGGAAGAGGGGCCGGAAAAATACCCGTGCTATGTGATACGAATGTGTACCAGTTGCAATTACGAAGAGACAGAGCCATTTTTCATTTACGGCGATGACTTAATCGACATGAGCCTTACCATACAACGAATGGTTAACTCGAGCTTGTAGAAGCTGAAAAAGCTGTTAAGTCAAAAGGCTGTTGTGGCTTCGCCACTACGGCCTTATCCCTTAATATGCCGTCTATCGATATGATTCAGCGTTGAAATAAGTCAGCATCGTCTAATTATATAGTGCTTCTCTCTACTATTTTTCTCATTCCTATGGTGGCCATTCTACCTGTTCGTTCTTCCTGTACACATCATCAAACAGGGATGGGGGCCCCTTCGGCTCCCTGTACGCAAGCGCCCAGGTCGTCGCTTACACTCCAGCTCTCCCGCGCCGTCGGGCGCAGTCCAGCTTCCGCAGAGCCCCGCGATGCGTGTCTCTGTCCTGTCGGATAGTACGCGATGCCTGAACGTCAATTGCCCTCGCTTGCAGCGGCCTATGGCCGCGCCGCTTCCCACTAAGGACGCCCCGCCGTACCGTCGTGTCGCGGTGTGTTCATCCTGTCTGTGCAGTTCGGAACGCCATCACTCGGTAAGCCCTCTCGCGGAGGGCTGCTTGTAGCACCACCGCCAGGATGCCCGCAAGGGTAAATAGCACGCCGCAAGCGGCGCCCTTGCGTTCCTCCCGTCGTCGTTGCTCCTTTGCCCTTTGCCGCGAAAGAACTCACAGAGAGATGGACAACCACCGAAGGAGAGCAACCAGGATGAACACACAAACGTCAAGACCGCCGCTTCCTGAATCTACAGAAAGATATGTGAAAATCAAAAACAACAATGGATTTATTAAATCTATTCGTATCCCACACCCCACTGATACGAGTAGTGCTGTTGCAGTGCTGAAAAGTTTTATTGATCAAGCAATTAAGTCAAGCGGCCAACATTATGAAATTTATGAAACCAGATTACTTCGCTATGCAATGACCTATTACCGCCAGTTGCCATTGTTTAAACAGACTTCATTTTTCAATGAAGCTCTCAAATTTGGGATCATATTGACATTGGCAACGCTGGAAGCCTTAGAAGCCGCAGAAAGCAATGGCTGGGAAAATAAATATAAAGGTGATTGCCCAAAATGTGGGAAAGAAGCCGATTTTCGCAGTTACGAGAGAAACGATGGTGGGTGTCTTAATTCGTATCTGGCTGTTAAGTGTGAATATTGTAGCTACCGCCGTGACAGTGGCGACATTTGATCGTCTTAGCTAATCGTTGGCTGACTTTTACCTAACCAAGGAGAGATGCAATGTACCAACCCTGTT
>NZ_CAWQAF010000048.1:0-4528 GCF_963892745.1 Yersinia sp. Marseille-Q3913
CTGATGAACTCGCATATCGCTATCTTTGGCAATACGGGTAGTGGAAAATCTAACACCCTGGCTGCGCTTTATAAGCACGGGTACAGTGCTATCTCAGACATATTGGGCAAATCATTTATCGAGAAAAGCAAATTCCTGTTATTTGATTTTAACGGGGAATACGGTGCTACGGAATGCATCACCGAGAATAAAGTTGTCTATAAACTTAATACGCACTCTGCGTCAGGGAATAAAATTCCGATGTCGGCCAGTATATTAGTAGAACACGAAATATTAAGTGTTTTAACTGATGCCACGGATAAGACGCAAAAACCCTTTCTAAAAAGGGTCTTGGACCTTAAGGCCAGTGTTGATGGAGCAGATGATCCAATAAAGTATTTCAGGAGTATTTTAAAAAAGAGGGTGAAGGAAACTCTTTTTGGCAGTGAAAAGTCGCGATGCGATACGGTTTTTGATTTTTTTAGACCAATTTTCAACGATCATGAAAAGATGATATCGGATTTAGAGTTTCATTTTTCAAGAAAAGTTTGGTATACCAAAAAAGGTCATTACTTTGATACTGCTGATGATACAGAAGATTCGAATCTTTTCAAATTAGCATGTCGTTACGAGTTTCCAGAAGAATTAATTGAAAATTTACTTTCTTTTATGTATCTCCAACTGATCTCTGAGTTCCTTTCAAATCGCTCAAACCCAGAGCATATTTCACCTGTTATTAACAGGATGAGAAGTAATAGGAAAGACATTGCCAAGATTTTTGATACCCGAGGTGTTACAGACTTTTGGAAGGAGGGGAATTTTGTGGTCATTGACCTCAATATGGTAAATATCACCATGAAAAAAATGCTCCCACTGATATTAGCAAAATGGGTCTATAACGAGAAAAAAAATGAGACAACAAAATCCACGTTGAATATCATCATTGATGAGGCCCACAATATCCTTTCGAATACCTCATTTCGCGAAACGGAGAGCTGGAAAGATTACCGGCTGGAAACGTTTGAAGAGATTATCAAAGAAGGCAGAAAATTTGGCGTATTTGTCACCCTCTCCAGCCAGAGACCTAATGATATATCTTCAACCATCATCTCGCAGGCACACAATTATTTTATTCACCGGCTGATTAATCAGAATGATCTCTTTGCAATTGAGAAATCGGTATCCTACATCGACCGTATGACAGAAGAGTCTATCCCTACGCTATCCACTGGCACCTGTATTTTCAGCGGCGTCGCCTGCCCGATGCCATTGAAATTGCGCATCACAGAGCTGGACAATAAGGCTAAGCCGCATAGCCATACAGTTTCATTTGAGGAACTGAAACAAGACATCAAACCGTAGGTAATACGACTTTCTCTTGGACAATGAGGAATGACATCGAATATCTCAATTTTGGCATGACACTTAAGTATACCTAAATATCATGTTGGCTTTTTAAATGAAAGTGATTGATTAAGTGGTTGTCAATTTAAATCATTTCTAATATTAACAGTGATTAATGTGTTATTAATCATGCGGTGTTTGATTTGTGCATATGTTTTTTTAAATCATTCCTGATATGATTTATTTACAATACGTTTAATCATATAGCGATATTTATGATCTTGAATAGCGAACATTCACCAGCTCGTCGCTTGTCAGCGTTGCAAAAGAATATCTTGATAATATTGGCTGCGCTGGACGAAAGGAAGCCTGGTCCAGTACCCACAAAAGATCTCGAGAAATTGCTAGCTCTTAGTGATGACAAGCCAGTATATGGTGCCAATCTCCGTGGTGCATGCCATCGATTAGCTAAAGCTGGGATGGTTCGTACTTTACGAGCCTCGAATTTGCAGCTGGCTGTCGAACTAACACATGACGGTTTGGAATGCGCCGCACTACTCTACGCAAATGAAAGACAGGCTGAGTTCGATCGGCAAAAACGTAAAACCAGCTTAGTATTGCCTCATAATTTACCGACCGCACCAGCTACAGACGCCCTACCCGTCATCTTAAATAATCAGACATATTTGGCCTGGCGAGCAAGCTACATTATACCGTTTGAGGGGACACCCTACCTGTTATTAGTCCAAGCTGATGGGGAAAGGGTCCGCTTACACGGAGATGCCGTTAGTGTAGGCCAGCTCTATCAGAGCTGTTATAACGCTGGTCTACCAGTCCAGGTCCAAATCAACGAGGAAGACTAAGGAGGACAGATGCAACTTGTTAGAAAGAAAGCTCCGCGTGGTGGTTTTTATCGAAGACTGACCGAAGAAGAAAGAGCAGCTATTCACCAGGTTTGTGGTTTTCGAAATGTTCGTTTCTTAACAGAAAAGAAGCTGGCAGAAAAAGTCCTGCTTGAAATGCGTCAGCATGAGCTCTGGTTCAAATGCGATTGCGGATCAGGAGATAATGTGCCACTACAAACCTCCGTTCCGATACACAGACTCTATATTTTAACAGTTTCAGTTCCCCTCATGACAATAAATGCCCGCTGTTTCGTATTCATAGTAGTACCGATGATTTGTCAGGCGGTGGCACGCGGCGTACTGCAGGGTGCAAAGCGATAGATTACCGTAAGTTTTTGCCGAAGATGGAACGAGATGCCCGGATAAGTCTACCAGGCGGAAATTCCCCTCCTTTAGCGGATAAGACCCGTAGAAAACGAGTCCCATCTATTGCCCGCCTGCTATTTACGCTAATTGAAGAGGCTGAACTTAATCAACTGTCACCAGTTTGGCCCCCCGCGAATATACCTTCACGTCAACACCTTGATGCACTGAGGGGAATTGCTGAACAGACAGTATACGTTGGGCGAGACAATATGTTGTCGGACTTTGTGCGTTTCGAACCTTGGTTGAATCAGGCGCGGCAAGAAGATCTCATGCGACATTTGGAGCGCAGTGAACAGCCTTGGCCAAAGGATAAAGAAAGAGTCTTTTACCAAATTTTCATGTCCGACGATGTCAGCCGTGAATCAGTGAAGTACACCGGGCCGTATACTGAAATAATGTTTACACCGGCGAAACAAGTGAGTATCAATGGGGAAAGTCAGGAGGGTAAGAGAGGTCCATATTGGGTTGTCCTGATGTTCAAACGAGGTATGGACGGGGCCGTGATTTGCAGTGAAGGTTATGCTCATGCAATGTTCAGTTGGGGATGCCCTCTCCCTGTTGACAGCGAGCTCGAGCGGCAAACTATACGTTCTATTCAGACTGCGTCCGAATGGATATACAAACTAAAGAATTTTACTCCACATGAATTTAGCCTAAAGAAACCTTTATTCGATTTGGAAGTGAATCTTGCAAGTGGAAAGGGATTTGTCCTACCTGATTTCATCGTGACAGCTTCTTCGCCGGGTACGGGAGAAGCGCGTAACCTCATTATTGAAACCATGGGTTATTCGGATGATGAGTATGCCGAAAGAAAAGCTGGACAACATGCAGGGATGCGATGTTTAGGACACCTTTATACCGATCCTCCAAAGTGGCCTACTGAGGGAGAAAAAGCTTTTGAAAAGTATTTCTTCGGTGTATTAAAGCACCTTTGAATATCTGCAAACTTAGAAGTTATAAGCAGGCAGCCGGTCAATGACCGGCCTTTCCCTGGAGTTGCTTTTTTGCTAGTTAACGCATTATGTTTAGGGATACTAAACAACTTGGATGTTAAGTGATGCTAAACATGTCGTCAATGTTTCTATGACGACATGCTATGGTTCCTATTAGACTGAAATCTGCTCGGCTACGTGCCAAACTCACCCAGGAACAACTAGGGGTGCTAGCTGGTATCGATGAATCCACCGCACGGTCACGTATTTCACAATATGAAAACGGAACCTATACACCTACATTTTTAACCGTGTGCGCAATGGCTCGGGTGTTAAACGTGCCGGAATGTTACTTTTATATCTTAGATGATAAGTTTGCTGAGCGGGTTTTACAGTTACATCAAGCATAACCCGCTATCGCTTCGCCTTGACTGTTTGCCATAATACATTTGCATTGATGATCAGTTTTATAAAGCCGACATTTCATACTTCATACTTCATACTTCATACTTCATACTTCATAAGTCATAAGTCATAAGTCATAAATATTAATTATGAGTCACTATTTCGAGAATAAATACATCCCAAGCGCTTCACGTACAATGGCGCTGACACTTTTGGGGTCTTTTCTTTCTCTTTTATTCTCTCTGGCCAAGTCTTCCAAAGTGACTAGTAGTGATTCAGGGATCGAGATGGTTGTTCTGCATTGCTTCTCTGCTTTCTCAGTTTCTTTTTCGTCAGAACCATATGGCTTGTCCGCAAGTTTATTAGCTAATGCTTCCGCTTCTGCTTCGGTAACGGTTCTTTTTACTTGTTGGCTGGGTTTTTTAAGTGCCATTAGAATACCTCTTTAATCAATGCCAATACTTCTTCCTTTGCCTTTGGGTTATCAGTTTCAAGTACAGATAATCCTTGGGACATGACATCGCGATATACTTTACGGTAACAGGCTGCTGATTTTAGAGGAGTAAGTGCATCGAACTCACTCACATATTCTAGAAA
>NZ_CAWQAF010000049.1:0-3756 GCF_963892745.1 Yersinia sp. Marseille-Q3913
GGCTCTTTTAATGAATAAATGCCGTCCAAAGGGGCTTTAATCATATCGACAAGATCTCCATCGGCATGGGCGAGAGGGGTCAGGAACCCTGTCAGTAAACCTGCAAAGACGCGGACATATTGCCGGCGGAGTGTTTCTGCCAGTAAGGCCGCTTTAACTGAAATGGAAAGTGGAAAGTCTTTCAAGATTTGACGAGCGTTCATTATGACCTCTGTATTTACCAATGAATATTAAGTGTGTTTTGTAGGGCATCGAGTACCCGTGGATTGACTGCGAGCATGGTGCCAATAATTACGCGTTTAGCGCCGCTTGCGACGTCATCACCGGCGCTAAGACCGGTATGACCGTCTTTTGTAGAGCGTCTCAGGCGCAATAAGCCCTGATACGCATAAATGACACCGATCCACTGCAGAAGCGTAAGACCGGCATTAATGGCGACCGCAGCAGGGCCGTATTTACCTTCGGAAACATAGGCTATTGCACCAAAAGTGACGTCACCCAAAGCCATTTGTCGGGAAGTTGCATTCATTACCTGATGCAATGCAATAACGCAGCCGCATATCAGAATGATCAGCATGATTTTTCCAGGACCGTCTTGTACCTGTCCTCTCCGTGCCCGACTGGCGATATTGCCAAAGTGCAAGACCAGCATGACTAAGCCACCTACTGCCCCCATCGCGATGATCAGCTGAATTCCAACAGCCGTAACGTTGTTGACGGCGTTGGCGAGCATTTGGACCAAATCCATAGGTATCCTTACCGGATAACACCGGCAGTGGTGATGACCTCACGATTTTGAGTGTCAATGCGTTGCACGGTGGCATGACCAATGCGGTCGCCCGGTTGTAGTGCCCAGGTACTTCCCTGATAAGTCACCCAAGCTAATCCCGGATATAAACTGTTGATACTGGCACCCCGTAATCCGCTGGTTTTTGACGCGGTGCGGGGGGAGGCTTTCGGTGCAACAACAGAGGCTGTGGTCATGGTGGATACTGATGCAGGACTTGGGCGTTGTGCCAAATAGGCAACCTGTTGCTCCAGGAGGCGCAAACGTTGATCCAATGCTTTTATTCCTTCACGGTTGTTTTCCCCGTATACCCGCAACTCTTCAACTATTTGCGGGCTAGACTCTGTCAGGGTACTGGTCACAGGCTCCGTCGTTGGTGGTGCGTCGATGGTCGTGTTCTGCACTGATGTTGACGGTGGTGAGTAAGGAACGGGCACAATAGGCGGTGTGGTTATGGGCTCTTGAGCCGCAAACTGTGGCGACGCACCGGTACTTGAGGGAGCATTACGCAATACACCGAAAGCGACAATTCCGACGATGACGAGTCCCATCATCCCGGCTTGTAACGGGGCAACCTTTAAGCCGAAAGGCAAAGTGATAAGTTTGGAATGGGTTGGCTTACTGGCGATAGGTGTTTGGGTTACCTCTGGTTCATTTTCGGGCAAATCAACTGGGGGCGTCTCTAGGTCAAAATGAGATGTTGTCATTAGCGTGCTCCTGCTTGGGGTATGGCGGTCGGTATGGATGCCGCGTTTTTGTTGAGACGGTCGCTCTCATACACACCTTTCATAAATTGGATGGCCACAACTTGGTTTTTGAAAACACGAACCTGTTGGACGGGAAGTTTGGCAGCATCACTCGCCATCACTTGGCCAGCTTGAGAGCCAATGCCACCGACGATGGTACCTGCTACAGCTGAGCCTTTAACCGAGCCAGTCCCGCCGCTGATCGTGCCAGCGTTGGTCGATAGGATTTGCGTGTTTTGTTGTTTATACAATTCACCCAATCCACCAATACCAGTGGCAACGGCGGGCAATATAATTCGGGAGATATAACGGTTGTTGACGTCACTGGCGACGGAGGATTGCAACGTATCGTCTTGTAACGCATAGGCATCGACCTGATATTCAATACCGTTGAGTGTCATGCTAGTGAGATGGATGACCACTCCGTTACCCGCCAGTTGTATACCCCGAGCGGTGAAGCTGGCTCCCGCTAAAAAGCCTGCAGGAATATGAGCCTTAACGATTGAATTGAGGTTGTCAGAGTCGATTGCAGTGTCAATCACACCCGGCCTGAGTGTATTAGGTGGCACAACCATGAGGTCTTGAACCGAATTGTTGGTTGCTGTTTGGTTACTCGATACAGTCACCGGCGCATTGCCTGGGAGCCCATTACTCCATGCGCTAAAAGCATTCTCTGATGTACTGCCTGATTGCCCATTGCCTTGTTGGCTCTGACCAAAAGAGTTAGCCAATTGCATGCCACCAGGCTTCCAGCGCTCGTTGAGTAGTTTCATGTAACCATTGAGAGCGGTTTTTTCGTTTTCAGCTATACCGGAATTTGGTGCCTCCCCTTGAGAGGACTGTACGGTTGTTGTATTTAGACTTACCGGTTGTAGAGCCGGTGTTGGGGCGACAGGTTTGACATCACTCATGCGTAATGACGCCACAAAACTGTTCCCCCCATTGTCTGCTGTTCGCCCACCGATGTTGTTAGCTTCACTTTGTAACTTCCGGTACTGCGCTGTTTCAACACTGTTATGCGCGGCATTGTTGGCCACGCTGTTCAATTTATAATTTGACGGTGTTGGCTCTGCTCTATGTAGCCACCCCCATCCGAGATAGGCTCCGGCGCCAACAATAACGACAATAGCAATGCCCAGTATCAGTGATTTTTTTCCATCATTTGCAGCATCTTGTTCAATGGCCATTGGCTTACTCCAGGTTGATGTTCAGGGTGGTATTTCGGCTCTGAACGGAAAAAACCACTTCGGGGGTGACGGGTAATTTCCAAACTCGAGTCCCATCTGCAGCCGCCGAGGTTTCTACAAACGCATCCCGTATATCGCTGCGGGAACGGATATATAAGTCATCACCTACTTGCCAAACAGATGTCATCGGGACGTTGCCACTGGTTTTGAGACGCTTAGCTTCTTTGGGAGGGACACCATCCAAAAAGGATTGCAACATCGGGTTGTCCAAACTGATTTTTTCTCGAGCAATGGGTTGGGTCTTAGCGGCTGGGCCCCGCATAGGAATACGAAGATTCAGGCTGCTATCTGTAATTTGTGCTAGTCCGGGGTTATCTGGTTCGCCACTGGATAAAGCGATCACTACTGGTACCGGTAATCCTTTCAGATATACCGTCACGCTACCGGAGTCATAGGCCCGTCTGGCCTGAACTGACATTACCGGGCTGTTTGGAATGTAGTTGATGGAAAATCCGGCTTCGTTACCGTTGATTGGCGGCGCGTCAATATTCCAGGGAGCGCCTGTTTCATCAGTAAAAGATACGGTCGCAGGAAAGTTTGGAAGTGCCCGCAGCAGGGATAGCGAGGCGCCAGGTGACAAGTTGACTGTCAGAGAACTAATCCTGGGAACCGCAGTGACTGGGGCCCGACCCTCACTACGTTGCAGTTGGTCATACGTCCCCCGTAAACCTGTAACATCATCAGGTGACAGTGGGGCCATCTGTCCCTGAGCATAAGTTAGCGCGGGTGAAGGCAGCGGTGTTGCTCCCCCTTGAGGAAGTGGGGCTGTAGGCGTTGGGCCTGCTGTTGGTGCCACCTGAGCGGCAACATTTTGTGGTGTACTGGTTGCCGGTGCGGCACTTAGCGTTTGTGCTGGTTGCCAGGCATTTGGGGCCGCAGCGACGTCAGGGGTTATTGCAGCGCTGACACCGTTAACCAACGTTAACAGGAGCAGACTGGCGTACTGGATTTTCATGATTATTGAGCCTCATAGGTA
>NZ_CAWQAF010000050.1:0-3101 GCF_963892745.1 Yersinia sp. Marseille-Q3913
CTTTTACACCATAATTCCCCGATCCCTTGGTCTACTTTTGCACAATATTTAACACCCACCGGTACTCTGCACCCGCAGTTTACCGTTCAGCTCTGGGGGGAAACCGACGCGAACGTTCTTGTTCACAAACACAATTCGCTCCTGCCCCACAGTCAGCGGTACCTGCAGCGGGATACGCTCCCATTTCATCAGTTCCACCGCCTCGACCGAGAGGCTCACGGCGCACACAGGCCCCAGCAGGGCCAGATATAAGGGAAGATAACGGGTAGACAGCATCAGAAAAGTCCTTTCTTCTCGACCGGTGCAACCGAAGCCGCTTCCAGGCGTTGGGGAATATTGGCGTAGCAATCAAGCGCCAAACCAAAGGGATTAACTTCCGGGTTCTGGTCCCAGCGCACAATCTTTAGCGGGTAACGCACCAGAGCACGTTTCACCGGCTCAGTGTGGTAATACTCATCAGCCACCAGATCCAGACGTACAATCCAGCTATCACGGCTCACCACCGTGACGCTGTCATCCCTGTAACCGCGCCCAGGGACTTCCGATACTCCCCTTACGCGCTCGCGTAACTCCCCGGCAGACTTGCGCTGTTTCGCATCCTTGTTCAACCACTCTTCACAAGTGGGGGTCAGGTAGGCAGATAATGAGCTGATGCGGTATGGATAATCAGTATTGCCATCTTTCGGCCAGGAGTTAAGCTGTTGAAAAATATAAAACGCAAAGCTGTAGACCGTAGGTGGTGAAACTTCCCACCAAGCGCGGCTCGAGCCAGAACGAAGATCAGGCGGATTATGGATAGTCAGATTGCGCGGCGACAACATCCAGCCGGTCAGAGCCAGTAGCAGTAAGAACAACAACACACCACAAGCCCCTCGCAGGGTCAATATATGGCGATCACGCGCATGAACCGCACTTCTGTACTTACTCATCGAACTCCTCCTGACGCAGGCGAATGACTGGGGTTGAACGGCGCAATGCCCACCTCTGACTGCGGTGTATCAAATGAGGATTGCCCAAGCGCTGACGGCTCAGCCATAGTTCGACGTGCCGATAAAGATAGTTTTCCGGTTTGCCACGCTTGAAGCACGCCATCAATCTCCCACCGAAAAACACAGTAAACAGCGGCATTAATAAACTTACGGTGGGGAAAGCTAGCCAGCCGATAAACGGGGAAAACGGTATGGCGACAACCAAGCCGCCTAATACACTTAATCCTGCGGTGACAAGTAGCTCTGGCGTAGTAAATCCTTTAAACACAATAGGTTCAGCATTCAGCCTGTCAGGCAAAAACGAGATAGTCGCCATACCATATCTGCCTTAGCCGACGATAACTGTGGCTGCTTTAGTTGCCAGCCAGATGACCGCAACCACCAGCACGATGCCGACCACGACCAGCATCCCGAACTTGGCCCATGTCGAACGCCCCTGCTGTACTTCAGAGAAAGTGGCGATAATGGCGTTGGCAACAACTAACAGCGCTACTGCAGACAGGATCAACCCACCCAACACAATGCCATCATTGAGGTAGCCGGAAATCTGACCATAGAATGAACTGTCAGCACTGGTTTTAGGGCCTTCTACTGTTGGTAAACCCGCGTGTGCTGAAGTGGCTATAGTGAGAGCCAACAAGGTTGCCCCTTGGTATACATGCTGAGTTACACGGCAAGCGGAAGAGAAAAGGGACTGCAAATTCATAATGCATTCCTTACAAATCAATAAGAGATTAGCTGGCAAATAAGTACAAACTGACCAACAACAAGATGACAACACGCACTACAAAGTGTTGAACCGCAGATCCTTTGATATTGCCTGCAGCATAGCCCCGATAGACATTAACGAAGCCCCAGCCAGCCCAAAGTATCAAAACCGCTATCAGTGAACTGATAAACAACAGATTCAAGGCGGAAGGTTCGACATTACTGGCAGCAGCTTTAAACGCGGCAGTTTGTGTTTCATTCATTACCGATGTTCCTGACGGTATTGCCCGGAGATTGACAATGTGGTGGGTTGAGCGCGGGAAGGTTCGAGGTAAAACTCAATCCCCCGGCGCATCGTGTTGACGTCCTGAGTGGCCCGCAGATAGTCAAAATGAAAACGCCTGGACTGCTCGTTCTGAACCGCCACCACACGGGCACGTTCCAGACCGGCTTGCATCTGATCTAACTGTTTCATGACCAAGGCTAATTCGTCTTTTTCACTGGCTTGGGCTGACTGCACAATGAACAGATAGCCAACGATACATAACACCCGTAGTTGCGTTATATGCATATGAATTTCCTTTTCTGGGTAATAGATGCAGGGCAGAGCTTGGCGAAAAGGGGGAAGAGGATCAGCAAACAACTAAAATGGGGGTTTTGAACATTTAGGCGAGGGCTAACAGCGTGGTACTTTTTGGGTATGTTAAGGAGAGATACTGCGGTACAACCTTGTTGTTAGCCTCCTTATCGCGGCTTGAACCATAACTTGCTACAATAGCTAACCTTTTCATTCTTCAGGTAATAAAACGTGGGATTAACGCTAGAAGGCAATCTTGTAACCGTTGATCACTCACATCACAATTGGTTAATTACGACTCCTGCGGGGAATCCTACGGTTGAGATGTGTAATGGATTAATCATTTATTCCGTATTTAAACGACGCAAAGCATCTGGTAAACAACAGCGAAACCGTAAACAACGTCAATTAGGTGATAACTGTCCGATTATTTATGCAATAAAAGGGAAAGAAGGGCTTACTACTGATGTTTTAAGTATAAAAAAGCTTAATTTAAGCTTTAAAACTATTGTCGATGATATCGCCATAAAAGAGCCTCTTGGATATCAGATGGTTATATCCATGCCTTCTGCGCATAACATTAGCCACATCATTGGAAAACGTTTCGCTAAAAAATTTCAATCCATTCATATTAAAGATATTTTAAGAAAGATATCGATAGCTGAAGCTTTTGATTTACTACGCAGAGCGGATGTTAGTGTCGAAGACTCAAAATCACTAAGCTTTAGAATAAAAAAACAACAAACTGAAGTTGGGTATCAGGGCAATTTCTGGGAGTATTAGAAATTCTGTGTCATTCCGCTAAAGTACTTAGAAGGAGGAATGAC
>NZ_CAWQAF010000051.1:0-2998 GCF_963892745.1 Yersinia sp. Marseille-Q3913
CGTTGTTGCCAATCAGATTGGCCCCTTCGGCATGGAGCTGGCCGCCAATATTGGCAAGGAGTGCGAGGGTCAGATTATCTTTAAAACTGCCGCCATTAATACCGGTATTGAGGCTGGAACTGAGGAGAGATTGACCCGCGACCCGCTGCGCGACTTTTTCCGCCCATACGATTTGCGGGTGGTCCAGCGCTAGTCCTTGCGCACCAAATTATATCCCTAAAAAAATAGGTGGGGAAGGACACCCCACCTATAAGTCGATTACCCTTCTCTTTCAATCAGAACAAGGTAATGTTCGTTCATCAGAATCAAAATATATATCAAAAGAACATTCTAGATCTAAGTCAGCTATCACTCTCATTTGCTCTGGCCACAATACTGGACCACTATGCCCACATTTAGAACGCCATACGCAACACAGTGTCATAGTAATACCCTCAGTACATTGCAGTTGCTTCAGTGCATTTTTAGCTGGGCTTATCTTGTTCAACAACCAATCAAGATGATCTCTTAAATCTTTTGATGCTACATGTAGCTCCGAAGATAAAAACCAACTGGATAACTTAACCTCTCTGGTTTTTCCACGGCTATTAGTTATGGTTGCTCCAATAATATTTTTTTGTGTAGGTTCAACTTTTAGTTGCTGGCTAACAACATCAGGATGCATCGTTCCTGGATAAATTAATAATTGAGCATAGCACTCGGAACAGGTTGGATAATTACTCGATACCGGAGTAACCCTAGAACGAATCGTATTCATGGTAAAAAATCCCCAATATTTCCAATAATCTTTCCAGCATTATCAATATAGTCGCCATTGTCCAAAATGCGGCCATGGAAATCATTTCTTAATCCATTATCTTTTTTCAGCGATTCAAGAGCACGACCCCATTCACGACTCGTCAGATTCTCACCAAGTCGAACATTCAATGTATTTGCAGTACTTTTATTTAAAGTATTGCCGCCTGTTTGTAATACAGTGGATACTCGACCAGCAGCCCCAATACTTGGAGGGATAGGTAGAGGCAATCCATTCGGATCAAGCCATTTGCCATCGACAAATTGATTGGCCGTCCCTTTAACTCTAAACTTATCAACCTGCTTGCTGGAAAAGCGCATCCCGCCCTTCGCTAACCCGCCAACACCAACAGCGTAGCCGCCAAACTCAAACAGCAGTTTACCCGCTTCAACACCCGAGGCATAGGCGCCACGGGTTCCGGCCCGCTGATAATTCGCCTCCATGCTATTAATCCGTGCCAGCCACTCTTGCTTGACACTCTGCGCCACCGTGCCAATAACATCATCGCTGCTAATCAGCGCTCTCAGTGCTGCTATAGCTTGCCGTGGCTCTTTTAGCACTCCCAGCAACCCTATTGCACTGTCATGCACTCCCTCCGGTACACCCACAACAATCCCGGCGGCAAAAGCGCCATCCTGGGTCGCGCTGGTCAGCCCCCAGTCAATAAAGACTCTCCCCTTATCTGCCAGTGTTGCCGCAGCCGCCATTTCGGCTTCCATCAGTTTTTGTTGATGGTGGCTGAGGTAGTTGTAGCGGAAGGTGGTTTCGGCGGCATTGGCACCACTGTAGGCACCTGCTGATTTCCCGGTAAAGACCGCCCCCACCACACCACCGAAGAAGCGGGTTAACTGGGCCTGACGCTCATATTTAGCCTGCCACTCCTGCGGGCCGATGATATTCTCCCCCATCACCACTCCGGCCAGCTCGGCGGCCAGTGCGCCTGCGGCGGCACCTTTGACATTACCGCCGCCGATTTCAGCGGCAACGCCAGCAACCAGCGCATGGCTCAAGGCTTTTCCCGACACGCCTAATACTTCGCCATTATTGCCGATTAAATTAGCGCCCTCAGCATGCAACTGAGACCCCACACTGGTTAGTAATGCCGTGGCCAGATTATCTTTAAAGCTGCCACCATTAATGGCGGTGTTCAGGCTGGCGCTAATGATGGATTGACCCGCTAGAGTATGATGATACTTTCACGAGTTTTAAGATTTGGTCGTGAGCAGCCGCCACCATGAAATGGTGACGTCTGCTGGGTTAGGAAAGACCTTGATTATATAAGTTTTAATATTCTCATATCGAGCTTCAGTTCTTCAGCCTCATCATCTGGAACTGTAGATAACAAATTATCAAAGCTATTTTCTGTTAATAACTTAGCGATCTTATTTTGATGGAATTCAACCTGAGATGGATACCAGCCACCAACTAATACTAGTGCTACCACCTCAAGCATCAGATATTCAATAGGATAATCAAAGCTTGAGGTATACCCATCATAAATATCAGCAACTATTGATTCATGTGTCCAGCCATCTTTATTGCCTCTGCGGTCCCTACAACTGTTAAAAAAGGATTCTAACAACCATGTTTTTATTTCCGAGTATACAACTCTATTTTCCATCAGTTTTTCCTCAGAGGTCTTAATACAACCCCATTGTTATCTAAGACGTTCACCTGAATATTTGGATATTTAGCTTTGAATTGCTCGACAACACCAAGACAACTTACACATGCAGGACGTTCAGTGAAGATATTTACAGTCCCAGTGGTAGTCATTTTGTTTCCAAGTTGTTTAGCGATACTGTCTAAAATTTTTGCTTCTGAGTCTGTAGCTCTGGGAATCATTGCCCCTGTTTTACTTGGCAAGGTTTGAGTAGAAAATATCCCACTGCTTTTACCCACAATGCCTTGAGCTACCTGTGAAAGAGTTGGCGTATCAATTCGGCTGTGGGCTGATACTCGGAGAGGTAAGCCATCAATATTAACGTGAGCAACGGCAACATTACCTTCTCGCTTTAAGCCAGAAGGTAAATTGGCTCTGATGTCAATAATTTGCTGTTTCATTACTGCTGACTGCTGAATTACCTTCTCAGTGCGAAGAAAATCCCCCCAATTACTAGTAGGGGTCATAGCTTTAGCTGCTCCGCCCTTCCCCCGCACTACCCCCGCCAAAGATATCGACAACCCAAGGGCTTCTATTGT
>NZ_CAWQAF010000052.1:0-2805 GCF_963892745.1 Yersinia sp. Marseille-Q3913
TTTTAGTTATTGATGGCGATGATTCTGGTTGTGGCTTACTTAAATTAGAATCGCTAGGGCTTATTTTAGCTAGCTTATTGGGGGCTGATAATGGCGTTTTTGAAGGTGACCCAACATCTTTCTGTAAATAAATGGGATCTACATCGGAAGAAAATAAATCCTTATTTTTATACTTCATGGAAATACCTCCACTCTGATTCCAATACAATACCGTCTTATTATTATTATTATTATTATTTGCAAAGTAATCAGTTACCTTGAAATAAGCTTTCGGGTAAATATATTTTCTTCCATTTATATTAATACAAGCACGATCTCTCATTGCAGAAACGCTAGCCTTAACCCCCCTGTCTCCTATTGAGGATATAAACTGAAATGCATAACTATCCGGTATATTTTTAGTAGCCAGTGCACAACCTGCCAAAGTTATATGCCGTGGATTAATATTGATCTGGTGCTGCTGCTGAAGTTTATTGCAAAAATTATACAGAGTATCTGCTAGCTTAGTTGGCTTCTGATCGCTCAAAGTCGTTGACGGGTTATAAATATCGCCGTTACCATGCCCTACTACTTGCCAACGTATTTTTCCGCTCTCATATTTAGACTTAAATTTGTCAATAAAATTGGCTTCACTGAGTGGGGTAATATCATTCATTTCTGAGTTAAAAGAGAACATACTATACTGACCATCTAAATCAAGTTGTATTATCACTGATTTTCCCAAGTGTTTTCCGGCCAGTCGAGTTGCAGACTTAGTTATGTCTTCGCTGTTTTCCAATTGGAAAATTACCTGAAAATCGTAGTTTGATGGTTTATCTATTTTAATTATCTCCTCGAGTTCATGTGAATGCCAATCCTCAATAAGGAAGTGTTCTGGGAATTGGTTTTTTGTATTAAAAAACATTTCAGCTTTGTATTTATCTTTTCCATAAAAAATATTATCAACCCAATTTCCTCGTTTAGTTAAATCAAGTTCAAAGCTATTGATTTTGATGTATTTTTCTAAAAGTTTAAAAGCGTCGGTATCTGTAGCTGTTTTAAGTAGCATGAGACTGTCTATTGAACCATCTTTATTAGAAAAAAATGGTGCCAGTAAATCAGAATGGCGTTTAATCAAATAATTAAGTGAGTTTTTATCTTTTTTTACTTTCTCAAAAATTTGCCTCAAGAATTTAATATTGTTTTCAGATTTAAATAATTTATCGACTAACTCACTAGTTCCAATTTTTTTTGATGGCTTATAAAAATCAAGTGTGTCATCCAAAAGATACCCATCCGGCACACTTCCCATGGCAACTATTTTATACTGAATAAAACCTGCATCACTTAACATTTCTTTAATTAATTTGCTCCTACTGTTTTTTAACGAAGCATCACTCAGCAACTCTATTATATAGCCTGTAGGATTAGTAGGCAGTCCTTCAATCGAATTATATTTAGATATTATTTTAATTGCTTTTTTTATATCATTAATTTCATCCTTGATATTACTATTTTTTTTAAAAATACCCTTTAGCCGCTTATACTCTTTATTTAAACATTGTTCATGTACAGCAAAGTCTATTTTCTCTAAATAAGAGCCGCCACCAGATACATTCCTAAAATGAAAATCTCTATTTTCACTAACAATATGTGGCGTATTAGCATTTGATGGGTTGTTTATTATAACCATTTTCTCTGGTATATCCTCCAGCGTAAAATAGCTATCGATGTCATCTTTAATCATATTTATATGCTTTTGTATAAGCGTGTATTTTTCAAGGTTACTCCCAATATATGATTGTAAATCTATAATTATTGACCGTTCAGTTGTAGATAGACAAACAGAATCTGGTGACTCAAATTTGAGACCGGTAAACTTAATACCATATTTCCCATTAGTAGTTACTCCCTCCTGGATTGAAATAGAATCTTTTTTGTAATGATCATAAAAACGTTGCCGTTCAAATGAATCTATAAAAAATTTCTCACCAATCCACACACCATCTCTCTTTTCAGCTATTACTCTTCCATCACTCATAATTGTATTATTGTCTACCATAATCGAAGACGGTATTGTTTCAGCCTTAAAATATTTAGTTAGAAACTGGTTTAGCTGAGAGAATAACACTTTCTTTTTGCGCTTGTTCATTCCCGCCATATCTAACAGACCAATTTTAACAACCCTACCTTCTGCGATGGATGATTCATATAACCCAGTAGCCACTTTCCTTACTTCACTTAATATTCCATCATCCAATGTAATAACTTTAGCTGGTTTGCCATTAGGCATGATAACTTTCCTTATGTCATTTAAGATACCAATATTTGGCAGAGTAATTTATAATACTTATGATTATTTATAAAATTATAAGGCCTAACATTTTCATCAAAATAACAATTTATTATAATTAATGAGAGTATTTGTAATATTAATATTTATCTGTTGTATAGCTGCCATTCACCAAAGTTAAATTATCACTATTCTGGATATTTAAGCTGATATCTATAGTGGCTGTTTTTAACCCGACTCCGTTAACTTCAACACCAAGTATTTTTTGATAATAATTATCATTTCCATTGATTAATGACATGATTTATTGCTTTAATTACTGCTCTCAATATTGGCTGATGGCCCGCATACCCCGCCAGCCGCTTATCAGGATAGATTGTGACCACAACATCAACTGCGACAAAAACCAAATATCGCCCAACCCCACCCCGTTTAGTTCAGGTGAAAAAGGTGGTGGATATCTCACCGCATCTGCGCTGCATTACCTTTGAGAGCCCTGCCTTGCACAATTATCCACCACAATGCGGTGGCGC
>NZ_CAWQAF010000053.1:0-2632 GCF_963892745.1 Yersinia sp. Marseille-Q3913
TTTTAGTTATTGATGGCGATGATTCTGGTTGTGGCTTACTTAAATTAGAATCGCTTAATGAATTTACTTGATTAATCTCTTTATGATGCTCAAATTTTTTCTTGTCATTATATTGGTATTCGACTTTCCCTTGTTCATTCCATTTAAAGCTAATCTTTGCATTTTTAATTACCAAAGAATTATTTTTTTTCACAGTCACTACCGATTTATGCCCTTCCTTGTCAACAGTTATAGCTTTCGTTGTCGCAGAGACTGTTGACTTTATTCCATTATCCTTCATCGCCTCGGTAAACTGATAAGCAAAACTCGACGGTGCATCTGCTAAGCCAGCCAAATTACAACCCACCAGGCTAATTTGTTGTGGCTTAATATCCACCTGATGCTGTTGCAAATCGCGATAAACTTTACTCAGATTCTTAGCCAGCTTACCAGGTTGTTGGCCGGCTAACGTTGTTGATTGCTTATCCTCTGTCCCATTACCATGCCCTACCAATTGCCAACGTAATTTCGCTTTCCCACTATTGACCCGCTTTTTAAGCAGATCAATGACTGCATGTTCCTCCAGTAATTTAAAATTTCCAGTAGCAGGGTCCACACCTAAAGTGTGATACGAGCCATCACCACTAAGTTGTACAATGACAGAAGTTGCACCCTGATGGTGTTTTCCTGCCAACTTGACGGCAGAATCTGCCACCAGCTTATCGTCTCTTAATTGAAAAATAATCTGAAAGTCGTAATTTGATTTTGTCACCGTAGCATATTCATTTATATTCACTGTTTCTGTTGGCAAAGACCAATCAGTAACAGGCTTATATATTATAGGATATACCTCAGTTAATTTAGCGACTAATCTACTACTAAATTTTCCTTCATTATTATAAACATCTTTAACCCAATTCCTCTTAAATGATAGATCAAAATCCTTTTTAACCTTATCAATATACACATCAAACCCGCTATTAAACTCTCTATCTGTTGCAGTCTTACGTATAAGAGATTTGTATATTCTATCATTACTCTTGGAAAAAAAAGGAGCCAGCTCGTTCCTATGACTCTTAATTAACTTATCAATCATCTTCGGATCTGCTTTCACTTGATCAATAACTGATTTTGTTACACTCAGTTTTCTCTCAAATTCAAATAAGCTTAAGTCATCTTTACCATCTACTCCTGACTTCTGATAAGATTCTTTAGCATCATATTTAAAACTCTCATCAGTAACATGTTTTGCATTGATTATTTTTTCTTTATAGAAATTAAGATCATTTAATAATTTATTAATAACTTTGTTCTTAACCCCCCTTAACAAATCATGTTCCAAATTATTTGCCATATAATCTAAGGGATAATCAGTCCGCTTCCGGCTCACCGTAGCTTCTGGTACATCAGCTGACTGTTTTTTATACTCAGACATTAAGTTATATAATCGCTTTACCGATTCAAACTCATTATTCAGTTTGACATCTTTACTTTCTATGAGAGATAACCTTTGATACTCTTTACTTAACGAATCTACATGCTTAGCAAAGTCAATTTTTTCGAATACATAATTTCCATTCGGTTTTTTACTAAGATAAATATCTCTATCCTCATTAACTACATATGGTATTGTAGAATCTGATGGGTTATTTTTTATAACTATTCTTTGCGGCATTTCTTCCAGGCTAAAGAAACTGTTAGAAATGGCATTTTTTACTACTTTTATATGCTGCTGGATAAGTTTTTGTTTTTCATCATTACTACCATCATATGAAGATAGATCTATATTTATATATTTATTAATTAAATCACTATTGATTCTGTAAGGGGAAGTCATCGGCATCTGTGTCAGTCTAATACCATAGGTTTTATTACTATTCATTCCCTCATTCATTTCGGTGATATTTCTAGTGTAGAAGTCATAGAAATACTGCGGACCCTTAATAAGCTCTATTGCAGATTTGTTACCAATCCACTCACCATTTTCTTTTGTGGCTAACACCTTCCCATTCCCCGTGATTATATCATTTTCTAATATAATTGAAGATGGAATGTTGCTCTCATCAAAATTTGAGCTTAAGAATGTGTTTAGATTAATGAAAACATCCTTCTGCGCAGCAGATCCTAACTTGGGAATTTCCGGTATGAGAATCTTAGCTTTCTCTTTATTGTCGATAATTATTATATATACCCCACGGGATAACTCATTAACTCTAAAGAAAAAACCGCTTTGTAAATAATCAATTGCAGCCAGTTTTTTATTCGGCATAATAACTCTCCTTGTATTTGTATTTGTATTTGTATTTGTATTAAAAAATATCATATATGTAGTAAAATAACTTACAGTTACAATAGTGACTTATCAAATTAAAATTACTTAGCATTGTATGCTGACGTTAACTATATGACAAAAAATAGATAAATTTATAAGAATCAATATCCACCAATTATATATCTTCTACTTTATTCGGCTTCAATAAATACGACACGGAATACCTGACCTATAATTAAGCTAAATTTTTATCTTGAAACGAATAACCCTGCCCTATTAATCTTGAGATAATGCGACTCTATTTTTTGATAATAATTATCATTTATATTGATTAATGACATGATTTATTGCTTTAATTACTGCTCTCAATATTGGCTGATG
>NZ_CAWQAF010000054.1:0-2528 GCF_963892745.1 Yersinia sp. Marseille-Q3913
CGAGTGAAGATATAACCGTCCCCGGAGGAGGAGCTCACTGGGGCTGTTGCTGCAGGTATTTGACTATAAGTGGTAGGTGCATAGGACTGCGGAACACTGACTGAACTCGATGAGGTGCCAACTACACCATCGGTGCGAGACGACAGATCCCCCCATGGGTCAATGTTACTCGGTACATATTCTTGGATCTTATCTCGCGCAGCGCTACAGATTTTGTCTTTTATCCCGTTTAGGATGCCACTGAGGTCAGGGAAAGTCGGTACTGTAATGGCCGTACTGATATCCCCTAAACATTGCTGTAATCCGCTTGATACCTGATTTTCACGTTGTGACCATGCTTCTGCAGCCTTGCGAGCACGTTCGTAGCCAGCCTGAGCTCCGGCTTGTGCCGCTGTGGCTGCACGGCAATCAGCGGCTTGAGCTTGCAGAGATAGGGTGCTGGCCACCAGGGCGGCAAATATAAAACAGTATCTTCGTTGCATTGCCTTTCCTTATAAGCCAGGGCGCGGTGACAGAGGTGCCGGATTTATTCGGTTTTCCACGGTGTGATTGTCCCGGCTCTGCGGGGCTTGCGACGGTGGAATATAGTCGTGCGTAAACCCAAGTTGCTTATGCAGTGCCGGGGGGCACTTTGCGGGTTCAACCAGCGTTGCATAAAGTTTGTCTTTCTCTCCCTGGAGACGGAACACGAAAGCGTTATTGGCTCCTTCGACGTGATTGATAGCATTCCCGTGGCCTATGGATTTGATGCCGTCAGCCGTAACAGTATTTAAGGCTACATAACGAGTCCCTTTGTCATTAATACAAAGCTTACCGAGCACCGGATGGTACTCACCTTCGTATTGCACGATGCCTTGCACATAATCGCCTAACCCTTTTACCAGCAATAACTTAAGTTGGTTTTCGGCTGTCATCGTTTTCATGAGTACTGTACCTGCATCTTGGGTCTGTGCAGGCAGTGGGGTGGTTGCCGGTCGAGTGGCAGGGGCTGTTGTACCTTGGCCGTTAGGCTTAAACCACACTAGGTCATTGGCCTGTGCAGGCAATGGAGGCAGTGATACTCCAGCTTTTGCCGCCAGCTCAACAACCTGCTGTTGTAACGCAAAAAAATGGGTCATGTCATAAGCTGTCAGTGACGCTGGCGGTGTTGTCTGCTGTTCATGGCTGACAAGCAACTGAGGGTCAACTGCCGGCTTTATTGCCCATTGATTACGGTGGGAAATAATTTCCTCCGTCTGCTCAACTCCGTTCTTATCGACCACAATCTTATTGTTCGCGTCGCGTACTTTAGCCTGGACAGTGACCTCTTTACTGCCGAGCCAGGTCAGCGTCACCACATCGTTTTTACTGAGGCCACTGTCTGGCATGACCTGTGCCAACTCTTTCCCCCAAACGTAACGTTCTCCATGCGCGGTACGTAAATGTACGTAATAGCTAAGATTCTCAGACGAATCAAAATTGTACGGTGCGGGGCCATGCCCCAATAAAGAGCCTATCAGACCTGCTTCACTTTCCTTACGACTAGCATTTCGCGGTATTTCTGGGGGAAGCACTGTAGGCCGTAATTCTGGAGGTAATTCGTTCGCCAATGGTGATGCTGTTGCTGTGATAGGTTCTGTTGTTTGCCCCTCCGTCATAATGGATGCTGCCTGTGGGCCAACGGGTGTTGCCTCCGCTCCTGGGGTTGGTTCGTCTGCCAACTGCTTACGGGCCTCATCTAACATCAGTTGCTGCTGCGGGTTTTTCATTTTGACATCGAGGTTGTATTCAGCAATTAGCATAATGGCTCGATGCTTGAACTGATCGCTCCCGGTAAGTTCAATGCGCCCCCGATATTGTTCGCGGGAAACAAGTAAGGCCGTCAATATCATGGCATCACTTTGGCTTGCTGCCGCGTTCGCCATTGTGATGTGGTCGCCATGGTCTACAAAGGCGGGTTCACCAGAAAAGAGATATTTTACTGATCGTCCATCGAGGGCCATTTCATGAGTAATTTGTTGCATCAATGCATCTAAATCGAGTGGAGCCACCTGGCGAGCCTGGCCCGCAGGCATCTCGATATAGATAGCGTCTTCCGTTTGTGCGGCCAGGTTAGCCTCTGACTGGACTTGCTGCTCTGGCTGCTCATTAGGGGTCGATGTTGCAGGTTGAGGTGCAAGCCGGCCGGCAAAAGAAACTAACTCAATGGGCTCTTCTTTGGTCGCCGTAACCTTGGATGTCGTTGGGTTAGTAACAGGGGCAATATTTTCCTGTTTTGCTTCTTCTGCCTCGTTTTTAACTGCCGCAGGTGTTTCTGGAATAACGGTTTGCTCTGCAGTGACAGGTGGTATGGGGTCATTGATAGCATATGGCGTGAAATCTTGGACCTCTTGTTCGACGACGCTATCAGCAATATGACCATAGTCAGCATATTCATTAACAGGTAGGTCTTGTACTGAGGGCGTATCTATTTCAGGTGCGGGCTCAGTCTGTATATTTTCCATTGTCGTGAGTTCCAGAGGTGAGGGACGATGTAACGGAGCTAAGAC